>CALHQV010000108.1 GCA_938038035.1 uncultured Gemella sp.
AAATAAGCATAGAGTGGCAGGGAAGCAAAGATAAAAGGTGATAGTAAAATCATACCCAAGGTATCTCCAAAATTTGTACAAATACAATACAATCCAAAAAAAAGATAAAGGATAAAAATAATAAACCAAAAGCAAAATCGCTTGCGTGCTTTTTCTTTTCGAAACATTTCTTCCACCTCCCCTTCTATAGCTCTATTATATTACTAAGACTTTTATTTGTAAAAGTACTATCAAAAAGAAGGGACTTTTTAATTTTTTTATATCGTTGCAAATTACGATAAGCTAATTCTACGCAAACCAATAAAGATAATCTCTCAACTGATATCAAAAATAACAGAAAGAATAGTGAATAAATTACCAACATAATAAAAGTTGCAAAGATTTCTTCCATATCATGATTAAAAATATAAATAATCGTGTAGGTATAGAGTGCTAAGACAGAAATAGCCACACCTAATCAAATATGTGCCCAAATCAATCCTTTTCTAGTCATCTTTCTCCCCAGCTCACTATAGAGCCTCTCTATTCCTTTACCAATCGTTTCTGTTCGTCCTTATTGTGGCTTTGTTGATACAAAGTCGAGTTTATTTAAAATTCTCTCATCAACTCTCACTGGTATAACAAATTGCTTATCCATATAGTCCCCATATTTTTAACATTACTATACTCTCTTATAGCTACATTGACAAGTTAAAGTTCAAAACCAGCTAAATCGATTACTTCTTATTTATCACTTTTTCAATTGTTGCCAGGACTCCATTAGTCCCTTCCATGAAATCACGAATACTCACACCAGAAGCCCCTCTTTAACTTGCCTGATAAAACTATAAAAACGTTTGAAAATTTGCTCAAGTGCCATCACTTCCTTTTTGGCTCTACATCACCTACTAATTGAGCATAAAATTCTGTAAAGATAGACATAATTTTTGCCAAATATGTTTATTTCAGTAAATCATTAATAGTTACATCATCTCAGAGATTAGCAATAAATTCTAACTACTGGTCAATTTTTTTACTGCTGCAATCTCGTTTTCTACTGTATACATTAAAATTAAGGAATCACGATAATATAAAGATAAAAGGATCGCTTGCTCTCTCTTCTTATCCTATATCTGTCATGTTCAGTTGAACTTTCAATTTCTTCAACTTTTCAGCATTATATCCATATACAATAGTAGCATAATGACCATTTGTTGCAGTATCTCAGCTATATATTAAAGTAAATTTCACTTTTTTAGAAGAGTAGTGGACTTTTTACCAAAAAAAATCTAAGGGAGCTATATCAGCTCTCTTACTAGTAGCATGAATGATTTTAAATAGGCATTTTAGATTTATATCGATATAAAATACATTCAACGCTTTCTAATCAAACTTGATCTTTCAAAGTCACAATCAGAGTGATCTAAATTAATCTTAAACCTGCCTCTTGATTACACAGTGAACCTTGAGTATATCAAATATAATTCTGCATGACGAGCGGAACTGCCAAAAATCGTAAAAACTATTGAAGATTTAAATCTGAAAACAAATACACAACTTGAAGAATCCATTGATAGGCACCTCACCTACCACATCTTTAGGCATACTCTCATAAGCAGAATAGCGTAACTCTAAAAGCAATTATGGCAAGAGTAGGACGTTCTGATTCTAGGACAATAAACAAAATCTACACACGTTACAAAGAAGATGGATGGCAATATCCTCAATTTGCTAGATAATTTATAGTTTTGCCCCTTTTTTGCCCCCTGTACATAAAAAAAGCCTACTGACCAAGCTAGAAAGCTTGATACAATAGGCTTTTTATAGATTGATTATTTAACAGCGTCTTTAAGAGCTTTACCAGCTTTGAATGCTGGAACTTTAGAAGCTGCAATTTTGATTTCTTTACCAGTTTGTGGGTTGCGACCTTTACGTGCAGCACGCTCACGAACTTCAAAGTTACCAAAACCGATCAATTGAACTTTTTCACCAGCTGCAAGGTACTCAGTTACTGCTGCGAATACAGCTTCAACTGCTGCTGCTGAATCTTTCTTAGTTAAATCTGTAGCTTCTGCCACTTTAGCGATCAAATCTTGTTTGTTTGCCATGTTAACAAATCCTCCAAATAATTTCTAATTAACAAATATAATCATATCCTAAAAACGCCCGTAGGTCAAGTCAAAAATACTATTTTGAATGAATTTTCACTATTTTTTAGGAAACATATCGTATTAAAATAGCCCATGCATTTTCTCCTGTATGAGTTTGAATAATAGAACCTGTTTCTAAAACTGATATTGGTTTTTCAACATATTTTTGCAATAAACTCTTCATTTCATTAGCCCACTCATTATTTCCTGCATAGGAAATCCCAATTTCAGCAACCGCTTTATGAGAAAGAGTTTCTACCAACTCGTCTAACCATTTTTTAAACGTTTTAGCACCGCGACCTTTAACAATAGGTTGCAATTCATGATCTTTCATCTGCATCACAACACGAATGTTCAAAAGGGAACTTAACAAACCTGTCACACGTCCGATACGTCCACCTTTCACTAAATTTTCTAAAGTTGAGACCCCAATGTAAAGTTCTGTGTCTTGTTTGATTTCTTCAACAGCAGCTACAATTGTTTCTAAATCTTTTCCTTCTTTAGCAAGTTTTGCGGCTTCAACAACC
>CALHQV010000109.1 GCA_938038035.1 uncultured Gemella sp.
ATAGATACTATATTTTTTATTAATTAAGTAAATTAATATTGCAGGGATTACTGCAAATATCGTTAATTTATATCCAAATACTTCTAATACTAGAAATATAGGTGCAATGTATGTCTTGGTAGCTGAAGAAAACACTAAGCAATAACCTAATCCCGCTGTTACTAGAATTGGTAGCCCTAGCCAAATCCCTAAAATTACTCCACAAGTTGCTCCAATCGCAAACAACGGAGTAACCTCTCCTCCACTAAAGCCTATCCCTGTACAAATAGCTGTTAATATAATTTTCAACATAAAATCATAAACCTGAATCTGTTCAGAATCTGTGAAAGAAAGATCAATTAAATTTGTACCTAATGAAGCATATCTGTACTCAAAAACAATACTAACCAAAATAAAAATAACTAGAAGAATCCAAATGATATTTTTATTCAAAGATACTAATTCTTTTGTTTTTCTTTGAAGCAATACAAATATAATTCCTACAAAAACAAAAATAACTCCAACAAAGATTAATTTAGAAACAAATTCTAAATTTATATTAATTCCACTTACATCTATAGCTACAAAGAACTTTTCCAAACCTACTTTATGTGATACAAAAGCACTTATATACGCTGCAACGACATATATTACATACTCATAAACTTTATTTATTGTAAAGTTAAATTTCTCACTAACAACCTCTAAAATAAATACAACAGCCGCTAATGGTGTTTGGAATAATCCAGCAAACCCACAAATCATTCCTAATTTTACGAAAAATTGTTTTTTCTCTGTATTGAAATCATTTGTAGCCATATTACCACCAATTGCTCCACCCAACTGCACAGCAACACCTTCACGCCCCACACTTACTCCGAAGCTATGTGCCAATAAAGTATTTAAAGTTAAAATAAAAGGGAACTTCCACGTAACTTTCTCTTTTTTATCAGTTGCCGCTTCAATAAAATACTTCATACCTATAGCACTAGTGTGTAAATATTTATTACTAAACTTAGTAAAAACTAGTATCAAAGGTGTTAAAATTAATAAATACTTGTAGTAATTGCTAGTTAATTCTATTAATTTCAATAACGTTTGACCAAATAACGAACAACAAATAGAAATTAATAATACTGCACTTATTAATCTAAAATAATAATTCCTTAACATATTATATATATTTTTCTCCTTCAAATATAAATCTGAGATTGACATAAAAGTTCTGAATTTTAAAAGAGTATATTATAACTAATAGACGCAATGGTTTATTGTTATCTAATAACTTAATCGGGAGGACTCGACAAAATCGATTTCTACAAAATCACGATTTTTGAGTCACTCCCTCTAAGATTCTCTACTATTGATTCTTTTTAAAACTTAAACTTGTTTTTTTTGGTTGATCATAACTGAATCCTTCTCCTATAATATCATGAACTTCAGTTATTGTTACGAATGCTCGGGGGTCAATTTTATAAACCAAAGATTTTAGTTTTCCTATTTCATTTCTTGAGACTACACAATAACCTATATTCATATCTTTCTTAGAATAACTTCCTTGTCCTTTTATATAAGTTAATCCACGATTCATATCTTCTTGAATTTTCTTAGTGATGGCTTCTATTTCTGACGAAACTATCATTACTCCTTTTCCAGGAACACCACCTTCAACTACATAGTCTATAACCTTAGTACAAATAAAAATATAAATAAGCGTATATAAAATCGCTGGAAAACTTTTAACTACTACGAATGTCAACGCTATAATTACACCATCAAGAATTTGAATAATTCTTCCAATTGAACTACCTGTATAAAGTTGTACAATTTTTGCGACTATATCTACTCCACCTGTGGTTCCTCCTGCAAGAAAAACTATTCCAAGACCAAGTCCCGCTAGTAATCCTCCAAATACAGCAGCTAATAGTCTGTCCCCACCAATCTCTATATCTATATTATACTTCTCAAAAATCCCTATCCAAAAAGTCAACATGACTATACCATACACTGTATAGTACATTGTCTTTTTGTCTAACATTTTATATCCTATAATTAATAAAGGAATATTTACCAGTATTGTCCCAACAGAAACTGGAAGACCTATAGAATATAATAATAACAGTGATATACCTGTTCCTCCACCTTCTGCCAACTTATTTGGAACATTAAAATGCATAATAGCAAAAGAATAAATAGCACAACCTAAAGAGATAATCAATAATTCTTTAAAAATTTTTGTTAAATTTAAATTTTTGTAATTCTTTTCCACAGTGCACCTCCAAAAGCAATTTTATCCTAATTATAACAGGTTTTAAAGTCATAAACAACCTGAGTAAATAATATTTTTTCAGCTCTTAATAATTATAAATTTTATATTTTCTTAGACATTATTACAAATTTGTACTATAATTATAATATCAATATTGGAGGTTGACTTTTAAAATGAATAAAAACTTCATACCTAATTATCTTACCCTTTGCAATATCTTTTGTGGATTTATGTCAATTCTGACAACATCACATGGATATTTTATCTGGGGTACTGTCTTTATTATCTTAGCCATGCTTGCAGATAGATACGATGGTATCGTTGCAAGAAAACTTGGTGTTGTTTCTGAAATTGGTCACGACTTAGATTCATTATGTGACGTAGTAAGTTTTGGAGTGGCACCTGCTATGCTTGTTTTTGAAATCTTTATTACTAATGATAAGCCATCAATTCTATTAATGGTAATTGTCGCTATTCTTTGTGGAATTTACGTATGCTGTGGTGCTTATCGTTTAGCAAGATTTAATGTAACAAAAATGAAAAATGGATACTATCAAGGTGTTCCAATTACTACATGCGGAACAGTCCTTGCAGTACTTGCTCCGATAAAATTACCAAGTATTGCAATACTAATACTATTAGTGTTATGCTCTTACTTAATGGTAAGTAATTTGAAAATTAAAAAAATATAGAAAAAAGGGGCTGACTCAATAGTCCTAAATTTTAAAAAGTGTATATGAAAACTCATAGACGCAGTGGTTTATTGATATCTAAATTCGCTTTATAAAAGCTT
>CALHQV010000110.1 GCA_938038035.1 uncultured Gemella sp.
GTTCAGCTAAAGCATATGATTTTCTTGATGCACAAGGATTCGATGTTATAAATATCGAGGGTGGTATGAATAACTGGCCTGGAGAAACAAAATAAAGAATTAAACAACCAATTAGTAAAAAACAACTGACAATTACTAGATTGAAAATTCTCTATAAAATTAATACATCTCAAAAAAATAAAAGTCTTGGTTCAAAATAATTTTGAATCAAGACTTTTATTACTAATTTAGTTATACTATTTCTTTTTTACTAGATACTGTATAGCTTTCTCTATTCTTTCCTTATGCTCTTCAGGATTTTTAGTAGGGTTATTAATACATTCCAAAAGATTTTCTGTTATTAATAATTCAATAACTCTATCAACACTAGAACGAACTGCACTTAGTTGGATCATTATGTCCATACAATCTCTCTCTTCTTCTATCATTTTTTGAATTCCTCTAAGCTGTCCTTCAGAACGTTTTAAACGCGTTATGTACTTCGACTTTGACATATATTTTTCCTCAGTATATTTTTTCTTATTATACATTGAATAGTTTATTTTGTCAAAATTTTCAAAGTAAATGTACTCCCTTTCCCATATTCACTCTCTACTATAATGTCTCCATTGAGCTGCATAGCTAGTTGTTTTGCTATAGCTAATCCTAATCCATAGCCTCCTGTTTTCATGTTTCTTGATGCTTCAACACGATATAATCTTTTAAAAATATTATCAATCTCTTCTTCTTTTATACCGCAACCTTCATCTATTATAGAAATAGAAAGAATTTCATCACTAATTTCAGCAACTATTTCTATTTTTGTTCCACTTGGTGAATATTTAAATGCATTACCTATTAAATTCACGATAATTCTTTGCATTTTATTGTAATTACTTACTATTTTAGCATTCTCAGGAATAACTTTAATAAAGATATCTCTGTTTTCCTTTTCTGCTCGCAACTTAAACTCTGACATACAGTCAATTAATAATTTATCTAAAAATATTGTTTCATTTTTATCATCTTCACTAGTATCTTTTACACTTAAAGTTAAGTAATTTAGTTCTTCAACAAGTTTATTCAATCTTGTTGTTTGACGACAAATTGTTTGTAGATAATATTTATATTCTTCTTCTTTTATTATTCCATCTAACATACCTTCTGCCGTTGATTGAATTGAAGTTATTGGAGTTTTTATATCATGTGATAATTGGGCTATCATAAGAGATTTTTCTTTTTCACTTTCTTCCAATGATTCAAAACTTTCTTTTAAATGTTTTGCCATTTCATTGAATGATAACGATAATTCTCTAAACTCAGTAGGACCTTCTACGATATTACTAATATCAAAATTTTTCTCACTTATACTAATCGTTTGTTTCTTCAGAACACGTAATGACTTAAATACACCTTTTAATAATATAATACTAATCGTAGCTCCAATTAACCCCGCAATAATAGTAATAACGACTATAAAATATGTATCTTTTTTTTCAATTAACATTAAATTTGAAGCCCAAAAAACAGCCATAATAGTTATTAAAAATGATAAAATATATCCAGCAATAATATAATCTCTTAATTTCATTCTATATTTCCTTTCCATTTTTAAACTTGTTTTTCCATTTTGTATCCTAGACCCCATACAGTTTTTATACTTGGTGTTTTTTCTGTTGAATATTTTGTTAAAATTCTTCTTAAAGAGTGTATATGCACGTTTAATGTGTTAGCATCTTCAACATATTCATCATGCCAAATCTTTTCATATAATTCTGTTTTAGAAAAAACACGCTCTGGATTATTAGTTAGTAACCACAATAATTCAAAAGATTTCACAGTAAGTTCTAATTGTCTATCATTTACCATAGCAATCCTACTATTATAGTTAATTTCTAAATCACCTAGAGTTGAAATATTTTCACTACTATTTTTTTCAATTCTACGTAGTATATTTCTAACTCTTAAAACTAATTCTCTTGGACTAAATGGTTTTATTATATAATCGTCCGCTCCTAAACTTAAAGCGTAAATTTTATCTGGTTCTGTAGCTTTCGCTGTTATGAATAAAAATGGTTGTTCCGCATCTAAATACTGTACTTCGCTGATTAAATCATACCCATCCATATTTGGCATCATAATATCTGTAATTATTAACGAATATTTATTTTTCTTGTATTTCTCTAATGCTTCCTTACCGTCACTAGCAATATCTATATCATATCCACCTTGCTCTAAATAGCGTTTATTTATCTCTGTTATTTCTATTTCATCATCTACTAATAAAATTTTATTAACCATATTTAACTCCTCTTATCAAAATAGTACTATACAATAAAAGTATAGCACTATTTCGATAAAATCTACAAGTTTAT
>CALHQV010000111.1 GCA_938038035.1 uncultured Gemella sp.
TTGCTATAGCTGAAATAAATCCACTAGCTAATATAATAAAAATCATTAACCATAATACAATTTTAAATAATTTTTTATTCATATATTACTATTCAACCTCACCTAAAGTTTCTATCCCTAAATCAAGCTCATCAATATTATCATTTGCTTCTTCTTCATCTACTGAGTTATTCTTTTTCCCAGTTTTACTCATAATTTCATCCCTTACTAGGCCGTAGATTTCATTGTAAAGTTCTTCGTTTTCTTCGAATACTTTTTTAACATTTTCACGTCCTTGACCTAATCGTTCTCCATTATATGAGAACCATGATCCAGACTTGTTAATAATATCTAAATCAACTGCAAAATCAAGAGTTTCTCCGATTTTTGAGATTCCTTCACCGAACATAATGTCCACTTCAGCAACTTTGAACGGTGGAGCAACTTTATTTTTTACAATCTTAATCTTAGTTCTATTACCTAAAATTTCACTATCAGCACCTTTAATTGCTTCTCCTTTACGTACATCAATACGTACAGTTGAGTAGAATTTTAATGCACGTCCACCTGTTGTAACTTCAGGACTACCAAACATAACTCCAACTTTTTCACGAAGCTGATTAATAAATAGTGCAATAGTATTAGCTTTATTAATTTGACCAGTTAATTTACGAAGAGCTTGTGACATAAGTCTAGCCTGTAAACCAATATGGTTAGCTCCCATTACTCCATCAATTTCAGCTTTTGGTACTAATGCAGCTACTGAGTCAATTACAATTATATCAATCGCACCAGATAAAATAAGTTTTTCAGCGATATCAAGTGCTTGTTCACCACTGTCAGGTTGTGATAAGAAGAATTTACCAGGAGTAAAGTCAACTCCTAATGCTTTTGCATATTCAATGTCTAAGGCATTTTCAGCATCTATGAATGCTGCAATTCCCCCAGTTTTTTGTACTTCGGCAATTGCATGAAGTGCGATTGTTGTTTTACCTGATGACTCAGGACCATATACTTCAACAATACGTCCTTTTGGATATCCTCCAATACCTAAAGCAGAATCAATTGCTAATGATCCAGAAGATACTGCTTCTACTTTAATAGGATTTTCTGATGAAATATCCATAATTGCACCTTTTCCGTATTCTTTTTCTATAACTTTAATAGCTTCATTAATAGCGGCTTGACGTGCTTTTAAATCGTCTTTTTCAATATGTGTAACTTGTTTGTCTTTTGCTTTCTTTGCCATTGTTTTTCCTTTCTATTTAGTCTCCAATAACAGTAGTTAATGTACCAATTCCTTCAACAGTAATTTTAATTTCATCTCCTGGTTGTAAGTATCTTGGTGGGTTTTGTGCAGAACCAACTCCTGCAGGTGTTCCAGTAGCAATAATATCACCAGCTTCTAAAGGAACTACTTTACTAATTTCAGCAAGAACATCATCTATTCTAAATAGCATTTCAGATGTCATAGCATTTTGTTTAATTTCCCCATTTACTTTCGTAACAATACTCATAGATTCAGGTGAACTAACTTCATCTTTAGTAACAAGGTAAGGTCCAACTGGTGCTGATTTTTCTAATGATTTTCCTAAGAAAAATTGTCCATGTTTGTATTGTAAGTCTGTAGCTGTTATATCATTCATAATTGTGTATCCGAAAATATAATCTAAAACTAGAGGTCTTAGTATGTTTTTCCCTGGTTTTGCTATAACTACAGCTAGTTCTCCTCCGAAATCTAAACTATCTGTAATATCTTTATGAGATGGCACTACTTCATTATTTCCAGCTAAAGCTGTTGTAGCTTTCGTAAAGATAAGAACATCTTTAGGAGTTTTTGCCAACTCATCACCAAGTTCATTTACATGAGCTTCGTAGTTGTGCCCAACACAAAGAATATTTTTTGGTGTTCTTGTAATAGGTGCACGCCAAATTATTTTATCAAATGGTACTTTATAGTTATCAGCATTACTACTTTCTTCAACTAATTTTAGTACTTTTCTAACTTTTTCTATAAATGAAACACCGTATATTTCAATCGCTTCTCTTAACGATTGTGGAATAGTTTCATTATTATCAAAATCTTCAAGTACTTTAATTAAGTCCCATGCACTTTCTTCACGTTTTACTTTTACTCCATATAATTCATTATCGTTATAACTGAATGATAAAAATTTCATAGTTGCCTCCTCGACATTTATAATTTCTTTACGTTATTATACCATACTTTTAAGAATAATACTATAGAATAATTCAAAAAAATTAAGTTATCCGTATATTTAATTAAATTAAAATATGGATAACTTAATTAATTATAATCTTTTCTTTAAATTTTTTATTACATCTTTAGGAATGCCTAGTTTTAAGAGTTTCTC
>CALHQV010000112.1 GCA_938038035.1 uncultured Gemella sp.
CTGGAGTTAAGTGCGCTTTGTCTTTAACTGGAACTTTCTCGTCTGGTTTCACTGGGGTGAAATCTTGGTTGACCAAGTCACTTCCTGGAATTTGGTGACTGATGCCGGTTGTTGGATCTTTCAACGTTGCGGTGCCGTCTTCGCCTACAGTGACTTCCTTACCTGGGTTCTTCGCTTTGACTTTGTCTTCCACTTGTTTTTTCTCTTCTGGAGTTAAGTGCGCTTTGTCTTTAACTGGAACTTTCTCGTCTGGTTTCACTGGTTCGAAGTCTTTAGGCTGCGCTGTAACTATTTTTGGATCTGATGGTCTACTATCACCTTTCGTAGCTGTTGCTGTTACCTGACTTCTATCTTTAACACCTTCAGCTGGAATTAACAACGTTCCTGTTCTTGGATCAACAGTTACTCCTGCTGGCTTATCTGATGATGACCATGTTCCATTTTTAGCTTTAACTACTGTTACTACTTTAGAATTTTGTTGCTCATCTGTGTAGTTAACAATTACTTTATCTGCATCCCCTGTTGGTGTTACTGTTACTGTTCCATCTTTTGGTGCAGTTGCCATTGGTGACGTTGGCTTAGAATCACGTACTTTAAAGACTTTAGAAGCATCTAATCTATCTGTACTATCGTCTTTATAGGTCACAATCACATTATTACCATCAACTGTTACAGACTTAATTTTATCGCTAAAGGTTGGATTAGCTTGTTTTACAGCATTCTCAATTTGAGTCGCATCTGCACTATCTAATAATAATGGTGTTCCTGGCGCCTGTGCATCATATTTAAATGTTTGAGGTTTCCATACAAATCGAATGCGTCCAGGAGCTCCTACATCATTAGCATGACCTACATGCTCATAGTTAGTATTTCCACTTGGATCTTCTGCAAATACATAACGAGTAATTGATTTTTCACCTGTAAATGGCTGATTATTAAGATTTCCACTTACTGTAATTGTTGCTGGTTGGTTTTCTGAAGTTGGTGTATCTGAATGTATTTTAGTCGCTGTTAAATACAAGCCGTTGCTACTTCTACCACCCAAGTAACTGTTATCCTCTGTTCCTAAACCTCTTCTATCATTAGCCGCAAACGCAAGATATGATTTAGATATTTTTCCAGAGTTATCTTTTACTTTGATTGTAATGTTATTTGTTTCCCCGGAATATACATATACTTCTTGTTTGTCTGCATTATCATAAGGAATTTCAACTGTTGGTCTAATCTTATCGTTTGATTCAACTAACTTATCTCCAGATATTTGATGAGATATCCTTGATTTAGGATCAGTTACAGTAGCAGTACCATTACTTGATACTTGCACTTCTTTACCAGGGTTAGCATCTGAAACTTTTTTCTTAACCTGATTAACCTCATCCGGTGTTAAAGAAGTTACTTTGGTAACAGGTGTCTTAGAAGGAACTTTTGGTGTGAAATCTTGGAAAGTAGCAACTTTAGCATCACTTGGTTGTGAGATATTTCCTGCTTCATCTGTTGCTTTTGCTGTAACATTACCTTTAGGAATTTCCTTAGTCGGATTGATAACCGCTTTACCACTTGCGTTCGCTACACCTCGTCCTAGTTCTTGACCGCCATGATCATATACAACAACAGATGCACCTGGTTCTGTATCTACTTCAATTTGAGTTCTAGTTCCAGCTTTATCCGTCAAGTTAGTTGGAATCGTTGGTTTACCTGGAGCTACATTATCTAGAACAACATTATCAGATGTTTTTGCAACCCCTTTTTTCACAGCTCCTCTACCTTGGTGATTGTAAGTAATATCTCCGTTACTTCCTACAGTTACTTCTGACTTATTGATACCAGGATTGGCTTTTTCATAGGCTGTTTTAACTCTTTCTTTATCTGTTGGAGTTAAATGATTAATATCTTTTACAGGTACTTTCTCTCCTTTATTTGCTAATACATATTGATTAGCCTCTTGAGATGATCTTATTCCTGAAGCTACCGTAATATCTTTATTTTCTGCAATAGCTTGGATTCTATCTAGGGTTTCAAATCTTGTACCTGAAGGCAATTCAAAGGTTACACTTCCATTTGAATTTGGTGAAATTCGTACATTCGCCGCATTTTCTAACGTCTTATAACGTCCAGAACCTTCTTTTTCAATTTTAACTTTTTTCCCTTGAATAACTGCAGTGATAATATCTGTTCTGCCTTGCGGAATAATAGTTACGCTTGTTGAACCATGATGAGGTTGCTGAATAGTCAAAGCTTGCGGTGCAGGTACTGTCGCTTGTTTTGGAGCACTTGCATCTGTTGTGTGATCACGATTATCAGTTGCTTTTGCTGTTACATTTCCATTTGGAATCGGTCTTGTAGGATTAATAGTAACTCGACCACTTTCATTTGCCGTACCTTCTCCCAATTCATGGCCTGAGTGATCGTAAAGTTTTACTTTAGAACCTGGATCTGCCGATACAGTAGTCGGTGTTTGTGTATCTGCCTTATCGATTAAGGATGTTTCTATTACTGGGCGTTTTTGAATAGTGTATGCCGAAGCTACTTTATCTACTGATTTATCAGGATAAGTGATGGTAAGGTTCCCTTTTTCATCTACACTGTATTGTGATTCTGCTGGAAGATCTGGGTTAGCAGTTTTAACTGATTCGATGATCTTGTTCTTTTCATCTTCACTAACGTTGTTTGGATTTGCAATATCTACTTTTGTACCTGCAACTGGGTCATACTTTTTAGTGGTTTCAATAACTGTAACAGTGATTGTTCGTTCAATTGCTCGTCTGGTACTGCTTGTTGGATCTGGACTTCCTTCAGCTCTAAAGACAATCGTAGTATCACCAAGAGGTTGTGTCCATGCAACAGTACCCACGGCGTTAGCCTCGCTTGAAGTTACTCTTTTAGATCCATTAGTAGACAATCCACCCTCTGGATTTACCCCTTGGATATTAAAAGCTGTATCTTTAGTAATTCCAAACCAACGCAAGGCAGTACCAGCAGCTTTACCGTTTAAGTGAAGACGATCTCCACGATGAACTGTCACCTTTGTCGCATTGGTCATCATTTGCAACTGATAAGGCCCCTTAGTCATCTCCGCGTTCTCAAACGCTGGAGCTGGTGTTTTTGTAACCGTAATCGGTGCACTCTTAGCTGACTCTGTTCCACCTGCTGGTGTTGAAGTAGCTGTGATCTCTCCTTCAGGAAGGCTGTTTGTAGGGTGAACAGTTGCTACACCTTTATCGTTAGCTACGGCTTCACCGATCACAACGCCATCTTTTTTGTAAAGTTTAACAGTTGAACCTGCTG
>CALHQV010000113.1 GCA_938038035.1 uncultured Gemella sp.
TATGTATATAAAAAAAGTTATAACTAGACATAAAAGTCTAATTATAACTTCCTTACTTTTCTAATTAAAGAACAACTACGTTAGCTGCTTGTGGTCCACGAGCACCGTCTTCAACTTCAAATTCAACTTTATCGCCTTCTTTTAAAGTTTTGAATCCGTCTTTTTGGATGCTTGAGAAGTGTACGAATACATCTTTTTCACCTTCTACTGCGATAAATCCAAATCCTTTTTCCTCGTTAAACCATTTTACTGTACCTTGTTTCATAAGTTACAATCTCCTTTATATTTTTTATTATCAATAATCAATCGTATTCTTGCTGTTAAAGATAATAAATAAAATAAATGTGATATTGTGTTATTCACTTAAAAAACTTAGAACCTGTATTACAATTTTTACTATATGTTTTATTGACTTTCTCTATTATACTTCATATTAATATAATATGCAACAAAAAAGATTCACAAAATAAAAAAGCCTTACGGCTCTTTTATTAAAATTCTTCTTCTTCAGTTGCAATGTTAAATTTCGATACAATACCATCATTATCAAAATCGAAGACATCTTCACTTTCTTCCATATCTTCTTCTTCGATTAGAGCATCAACTTCATCATGTATATCTTCTTGTTCTTCTTCTCCAAGCTCTTCAATATCATCTTCATCATCGATTTCAAATTTTTGAACACTTGGTTCAACAAAGTTTTTAATATCTTCTACGAATAAACTATCTCTTAATTTCCAACTTCCATCTTCAACGCATACAAAACGTCCGTCTAAGTTTAGATCTGTGTAGAAGTATGCAGCTTGTGCAGTAAATTCTTCCTCATCAACATTTCTTAATGGTTTAATATAATCTAGGAAATCATAAATATTTAATTTTTCAATTCCTTCTTCTACCATATATGCATAACATAAATCTATTAGTGACATTTCCTTAATTTTTTCTGCGCTTAAATCTTTTAATTTTACCATTTATATTAGATTCCCTTCTTTTATATTTATTACATTTTTTCTGGAGCCGATACTCCGATTAAGTCTAAAGCGTTTCTTAAAGTTATCTTAACAGCAGTGATTAATGCTAGGTAACTTTGAGTTTGCTCTTTATTTTCAGTTATTACTTTATTATTATTATAGAATTTGTGGAACGAACTTGCAAGACTTTGTAAATAATTACAAATTCTGTGTGGTTCATAGTTTTTAGCTGCTTGTGCAACTATTTCTGGATAATACGCTAAGTTTTTCAGTAAGTCTACTGAGTACTCATCTGTTAATAATTCATAATCACAGTTATTAACATCGTACTCAGCTTGTTCAGCTGCTTGACGTAAGATTGAACAAATTCTAGCGTGAGCATATTGAACATAATATAGTGGATTATCACTTGATTGTTCTTTTGCCACAGCGAAATCAAAGTCTAAGTGACTATCTGCACTTCTCATTACTAAGAAGTAACGAGCAGCATCAGCTCCCACTTCATCTATTAAATCACGAAGTGTAATTGCCTTACCTGTTCTCTTACTCATTTTTACAACTTCCCCATTATTTAGAAGCTGAACCATTTGCATAATTAGAACTTCTAATTGCTCTGCTTTATACCCCATTGCAACGATACTTGCTTTTAGTCTTGCAATATATCCGTGGTGATCAGCACCAAGAACATCTAATAATAAATCAAATCCACGATCTAATTTATTTTTGTGATAAGCTATATCACTAGTTAAGTATGTTAGCGAACCATCTGCTTTAATTAATACGCGGTCTTTGTCATCCCCTGTACCTAAAGCTGTTGTTTCTAACCATAAAGCTCCATCTTTTTCATAAACAAAACCTTGTTCTCTAAGAGATTCTAATGCTTTGTCTACAAGACCATTCTCATATAATGATTTTTCACTAAAGAATACATCATATTCTAAACCAAAATCACCAAGGTCTTTTTTAATATTTTCCATTTCATACGCTACTGCATACTCACGAATAAATTCATTTAAGTCTTCTCTTTCTAATAATGATTCACCGAATTCATCTTTTAGTTTTTGACCTAAAACTTTAATATCTTCACCGTGGTATGCATCCTCTGGCATTTCAGCATCCATACCTAGAGCTTGTTTATATCTAGTAATCGCTGAAATCACAAGATTATTAATTTGATTACCTGCATCATTGATATAGTATTCACGAGATAAATCATATCCTGATTTTTTCATTATTCTTGCTAATGAATCAGAATATGCAGCATTTCTAGCATGCCCTACGTGCAATGTTCCTGTTGGGTTAGCTGATACATACTCTAAAAGAACTTTTTTACCTTGTCCTATGTTGTTTTCTCCATATTTAAAATCATCTTCTAAGATTTTTCCAACAACACTACCAAGACTTGATTTTTTAACGAAAAAGTTAATAAATCCTGGTCCAGCTATTTCAATTTTTTCTACCGCTTCATCTTCTTCTATATTACTGATTATTTCCTCTGCGATAACTCTAGGGTTTTTACGTAAAACTCTTGTTAATTGCATCGCTACATTTGAAGAAAAATCTCCATTTTCTGTATTTTTCGGAGTTTCTACATGAATATCTACTCCATCAATTTCTAATTTGGCTAAAGAATTTTGAATTAATTCTACTATTTTATTTTTCACCAAAAATTCCTCCTAATTACCTACTATATATTTTTCACTAATATTTTCAATTTATTTTGCTGTTTATCATTACTTCCAAAATGTATATTGTACACTATCTCGTACAAAGTAATGTTGTTCTTTGTTTTTTTACTTATATTTACAAGCTGTGTTTCTAGTTTCATCTGACCATATTGTGTACTGTAATCATTGCTTGTTTTCGTGTATGCTAAGTACATTTTTGAATCGTCTTTTTCTATACTAACACTTTCTTTTATTTTGTCAATAAAAATCTTTATTTTTTTGTTATTTTTATCACTATAGCTTATTTTTTCACTACTTGTTTGCTCCAAAAAGCTTCCTAGATAAGATTCTTCATGTATTTTTTCAGAATCAACATAAGTCGTTATTTTAATTTTACTATCCATTAATACTCTCTAATTCCTCTTCAATTTCTAACCAAGAATCGTTTAACTCTTCTAATTCAGAATTCAGCTGTTTTAACTGCTCATTAAATTCTTGAGTTTTTACCATATCAGTATAAACTTCCTCTTTAGCAAGTTCATTATTTACAGCTTGTATTTTTTCTTCTAAAGTTTCAATTTTATTCATCAACTCATCACGAGTTCTCTCTAATTTTCGAACACGTCTTTTTGCTTCCTTATCTAGAATATAGTTATTAGCTTCTTTTTCAACGGCTACTTCTTCATTCTGTTTAGTTAATTGTTGAGCTATTCTCTCTTGTTCTCTTTTTTCCAAATAGTAATCATAATTTCCTAAGTATATATTATGACCATTATCAGTAATATCTAGCACTTTATTAGCAATCTTATTAATAAAGTACCTATCATGACTAACAAAAAGAATAGTCCCTTCATAATTTTTCAATGCTTCTTCTAATACTTGCTTACTAGTAATATCAAGGTGGTTAGTCGGCTCATCTAGTATAAGTAGATTATTTTTCTCTAACATCAGTTTAGCAAGTTGAAGTCTCGCCTTTTCTCCACCAGAAAGATCTCTTACTATCTTAAGAACATCATCGCCTCTAAATAAGAATCTACCAAGCACTGTTCTTACTTCCGCTTCCTTCATTAGAGGATACTCATCCCACAATTCATTTAATATTGTTTTTGAAGATTCAAACTCTGCTTGTTTTTGATCATAGTATCCTAATGATACTTTACTTCCATATTGAACAGAACCAGAAATTTCTTTTTGTCTCTTAGCTATAGTTTTTATTAAAGTAGATTTTCCTATACCATTTCTTCCGACAACAGCTATTCTGTCACCTTTATACACCGAAAGATTATAACTCTGACCCACTTTAATTCCATTATAACCTACTTGTAAATCACTAATTGTCAGAACATCACGACCACTTTGCTCTTTAATTAAGAACTCTATACCTGCTGCCTTATCATCTTTTTTCGGATTATCGATAAGATCCATCTTATCTAATACTTTTTGACGACTTTTAGCCATTTTACTAGTAGATGCTCTTGCTATATTCTTCTGAACAAATTCTTCTAATTTTTTTATATCCTTCTGTTGACTCGTATATTCTTTTAATTGTTTTTCATAATCTTCTTCATATTGTACTAAGAATTTCGAATAGTTACCTACATACTTTTTAAGTTTACCGAATTCTAAGTTATACACAACATTTACAACTTTGTCTAAAAAGTATCTATCGTGACTGACTATAACTATTGCACCATTGTATGATGAAAGATAATTTTCTAACCATGCTACATTTTCCATATCAAGGTGGTTGGTAGGTTCATCTAGAACTAATAAATCAGGCTCACTTAACAATAGTTTAGCCATTGATAATCTTGTCTTCTCTCCACCAGAGAAAGTACTAATTTTCTTATCAAAAACTTCTTTTGTGAAATCTAATCCGTATAATACACTCTCTATCTTACTCTTATAATGGTAGTCCTTATGTGTTAACACTTCATTTTGTAGTCTATCGAATTTATTAAGTAGCGTTGGATCATTTTCGATATTTTCTGGCGTTAACTCAAATGAAAGTTTTTCTAATTCTGCTTCTAATGTAATAATTTCATCAAAACATGTAATCATCTCTTCATAAATTGACAAATCTTCTCTTACGATAAATTCTTGAGATAAATATCCTACCGTTGTATTTCTAGAAATAGTTCTCTCCCCGCTATCGAAACTAATAGCGCCTGATATAATTTTTAATAACGTACTCTTCCCTGCTCCATTTCTTCCTACAATGGCAACGCGATCTTTATCGTTAATTTCTAATTTCACATTTGAAAAAATTTCATTGACAACGAAATTTTTCGTTACATTATTTAATTGAATTAACATTTTTTCTCCTTTCTCTAGCTTCTTACATATTTCCAAAAAAACTTTTATGTTTTCATCTATAACTGAAATATTATATCATATTTCTAGTTATTTCGCTAATAATTATAATGCTCAATTTAATATAAACTGCTCCTCTTAGTAATTGATATCTACTATCAGTAAATGCTTTTTTATTTTTTCTTAGTCTTATAATTTTGAATATACAATTTATAATAAATTATTTACTCACT
>CALHQV010000114.1 GCA_938038035.1 uncultured Gemella sp.
CATCTGTCAAGTCTGTACGAGCGTCAATTGCTGCTTCCTTAGCTTTAAGAGCGTCATCGATTGCTTGCTTAGCTTCTGGTTTAGCTTTGGCTTCTGGATTGATTGCTTCAACTGCTCCAGTACCAGCTTCTTTAGCTTTATCTACTTCCGCATCACTTGGTGCTGCATCAATTGCTTCTTTAGCTTTATCTGCTGCTTCTTTAGCTGCTTCTTTAGCTGCTTTCTTCTCGTCATCTGTCAAGTCTGTACGAGCGTCAATTGCTGCTTCCTTAGCTTTAAGAGCGTCGTCGATGGCTTTCTTAGCTGCTGGTTTCTTAGCCGCTGCTGGATCTACAGCTTTAACATCTGCTACACCTTTATCTTTTGCACCATTTACTGCTGTTTGTGCTTTTTCTGCTGCTTCTGGTGTTGCTGCGTTACTTGGTTGAGCATCGATTGCATCTGTTGCTTCCTTAGCTTTATCTTGCGCATCTTTCTTAGCTGCTGCTTTTTCTTCATCAGTTAAGTCAGTACGTCCGTCGATGGCTTTTTCTTTCTCAGCTAATTCATCTGCGATTGCTTTCTTAGCTGCTTCTTTAGCTACTGGGTTTACAGCTTTAACGTCTGCTACACCTTTATCTTTTGCATCATTTACTGCTGTTTGAGCTTCTGCTGCTGCTTCTGGTGTTGCTGCGTTATCTGGCTGTGCATTAATAGCGTCTGTTGCTGCTTTTGCTTTCGCTTTTGCATCTTCCTTAGCTGCTGCTTTTTCTGCGTCAGTTAAGTCAGTACGCGCATCGATGGCTTTTTCTTTCTCAGCTAATTCATCTGCAACTGCTTTCTTAGCTGCTTCTTTAGCTACTGGGTTTACTTTCGCTATTTCTCCAGTTCCTGCTTCTTTAGCTGTATCTACCGCTGCGTCTGTTGTTGCTGCATCGATGGCATCTGTTGCTTTCTTAGCTTCTGCTGCTGCTTTATCTTTAGCTGCTTTCTTCTCGTCATCTGTCAAGTCTGTACGAGCGTCAATTGCATCTACTTTAGCTTTAAGAGCATCTTCAACTGCTTTCTTAGCTGCTGGTTTCTTAGCCGCTTCTGGATTTACAGCTTTAACATCTGCTACACCTTTATCTTTTGCACCATCTACTGCTGTTTGTGCTTTTTCTGCTTCTTCTGGTGTTGCTGCGTTGCTTGGTTGAGCATCGATTGCATCTGTTGCTGCTTTTGCTTTCGCTTTTGCATCGTCCTTAGCTGCTGTTTTTTCTGCGTCAGTTAAGTCAGTTCGTGCATCGATTGCTTTTTCTTTCTCAGCTAATTCATCCGCAACTGCTTTCTTAGCTGCTGCTTTTGCTACTGGGTTTACTTTCGCAATTTCTCCAGTACCAGCTTCCTTAGCTTTATCTACTGCATCGTTTGTTGTTGCAGAGTCGATAGCTTTAGTTGCTTCTTCTGCTGCCGTATTATTTTTCGCAATAGCTGCATCTTTTTCTGCTTGTGTTAGATTTGGATTTGCTTTAATTGCATCTTCTTTAGCTTTACGAGCTGTTTCAACATCTGCTTTTGCTGCATCTTTCTTCGCTACTACTGGATTATCTCCTACGATTGCAGTAGTACCAGCTGTTTTAGCTGTATCTAATGCTTCTTTTGTTGTAACTTCAGGTTTCGCTATTTCATCAAGAGCTTTTTTCTTATCAGCATTTACTTTATCGATTGCTGCTTGTTTCTCGTCATCAGTAGCATTTGGAGTTTTATTAATCTCGTCAATTTTGGCTTCTGCTGCTTTTTCTACTGCCTCAATAGCTGGTTGTTTATCAAGAGTTACGAATTCTGATAATGATCTTGTATCTTTAGATCCGTCTGTGTATGTTACTACAAGATTTCCATTAGCATCTTTTTCTACTGATTTAATCTTAGTCTTAGCATCTTCAGCATCTACAGCTTTACCTTTTTTCTCTGCTAAGTTAGCATCATCATTACGCTTAGAATACTCAATTTGTAATTTTTCTTTGATTTTATCTAACTCATCTTGCGTTACGTTAGCTGGGTCTGTTACAGCAACTTTTTCAGTTGGAGCTGCTATATCGTATTTAAATGTTTGATTTTTAACTAGGAAGTGAGCGTATCCTGGTTTTTGTCTCGCATTAGGATCTTTATCTAGCGCTCTATAATCAGTGTTTGAAAGTTTACCATCGTTGTCTTTAGAAACAATAAAACTTGTCCACTGTTGCCCAGCTGGTAGATTAGTTTTACCAGTCATCTTGATAGTAGCAGTTCTTTTATCTTCAGATACTGAACCTTCTCCAGTCACTGTACCATTTTCAACTTTACCTGTTGTAAATCCATATTTATTCGCGTTATTCTCTTTAACATCTCCTGGTCCACGTAGGTATAGATCTTTTACTTCATTTTCATCTGTACCTTTGAAAGTTAAATCAGTGTTTTCACCTGTGTAAACATAGATTTGTTTATTAGCTTCATTTGAGTATGGAAGTGCTACCTTTGGAGCTACGTTTACAAAATCTGCTAATGCTTTTGTATCTTTAGAACCATCTTTATATGTTACTACAACATTATTTCCTTCTCTAGTAATACTTTCAATACGCTCATTTTGGTTTTCAACATCTTTACCTTGTTTATCAGTCAGATTTTTATCTGGGTTTGTAGTAGAGTATTGAATCTTAATACTATCTTTAATCTGATTAAACTCGTCTTCTGTGATATTATTAGCATTCGCTACAGAAATTTTTGTCTCTGGATTCTTAATATCATATTTTGCTGTTTGAGCTTTTAAGACAATTCTGAATGAACCTGGGTCATTTGCATATGAAGATCCAGTCGCAGTGTTGTTAATGTATGCTCCATCTGTATCTGTTGCAGTTGCATAACGAGTTACAACTGGAAGTTCCGCACTTTCTGTTGTAGGAAGTGTTATTTTCTTAACTGGTGTTCCACCTTCTGTATCTTTTGTGATTTTACCTCTAATATGAACAACTGCAGGTTTATCTGCTGTTGCTGGTGTTTCTGTAGAGATTTTCTCGACTACTGTGTCATATTCGTTATCCAATATATTTAGATTTGATGCATCTTTAGCTGGTGATACCTTATTTCCACCACGTACAATTTCTGCAGATGCTATTTTTCCTGAGTCATCTGTAAATTTAATAGGAATATCGAAATCTTCATTTGAATATACAAATACGTCTTTTCTGCCTTCTACTGAGTATGGAATCTCTACTGTTGGTGCCGCATTTACACGTGCCACACTTGAAACAGCTATAGAATCAGTTGAACCATCTTTATAAGTAATAGTCAAATTACTGCCAGATTGTGCTACACTATCAACTACAGTTTTAGCATCAGCAAGTAAAGTTCCTTTTTTACTTGCTAATTGTGCATCGTCATTTGTTTTTGAATATTCAACCTTAAGGGCATTTTTTATATTAGTTAAATCTGTCTCTGTTAATTGATCAAGATTCGCAACTACAACTTTATTTGCAGTCTCCAATGCTACCGGATCGTATTTATATGTTTGTGGTTTAACAATAACATTAAACGAACCTGGATCAGTAGCATTCGATGAGCCTACTGCCCTATTTTCTATAAAATTACCAGCTTCATCTGTTGCAGTAACATAACGCCAACCTAATGTAAGTCCGTTAGTTTTCGCTGCTTGCAGTTGACTCGCATTAAGTTCTCCTCCTGGTAAACCAGTATAATGAATTACTGCTGGATTAGATTCTGAAGCTTCTGTTTTCGTTGTAATCTGATTAACAGTGTAACCATACTGAGCATTTAATTTACCTGGTTCTCCTGTTGCTGCATCAAAGCCTTGATTTCCACCTTTTTTAACTGTAGCACTAGCGATGAATCCAGAATTATCTTTAATCTTGATATCGAAACCTGATGACTCCGCTCCATAAACGTACACATTTTTCCCATTTGCAAATGGAATTTCTACAGTTGGTTTTTCTGTATCAGGCTCCGCACGGAAAGCATTGTTTTTATCTAATTCTTTACCATTACGTAGGTCGTTAGAACCTGTGTTTTCGATTGAGTTTGAGTCAGATTTTTTCTCTGTGTTTTCTGCTTTTTTACCTACAGTTGGTTGTCCGCTAGTAGTGTCTACTGCTGGAGTTTCTTTTTTCTCTACAGGTTTGTTTTTTAATTTAGTGTTAGCTGCAGTGACAAGTTTATTGTAAGCATCTGTTAGTTCAGCTTGAGTAGTTGCGTTCGCTAATGTAGCTTTTGCAGCTTCTAAGTCAGCTTTTAATACTGCAACACTTTCTTCCGTCTTGTTATCGTAAGAACCGTTAGAAAGTTTTGTCTCAATTTCTGAAATGTAGCTTTCAAGTTGGGTCTTATCCAAAGTTGGAGTAACTACTTCTTCTGATTTAGCAGGAGCTTCCGCTACAACTGTATTGTCTACTTGTTTTGTAGTATCCTCCTGAACCTTATCTGAGCCAGTATTTTCTTCAGTTGGTTTAACTTTAATCTCTGATGTATCTTGCGGTTGAACAGCAGTCATATCAGCTGATACTGCTCCGTTCCCTAAGAACATGAAAAGAGCAGCAACGGCCACACTAGCTGCACCAAAGCTGTATTTACGAATAGAGTAACGTGTCACCTTTTCACGGTGCAAACGCTCAACGCGACTCATAGAGTTTTTGTTTTCCATTAATTTTGGATCTCCTTTTAGAAGTATATTTGGGATTTTCACGCGAAACTAGCCGCTTCTGAAGCAACGGATAATTATTATATTTAACGTGAAATCTTACACTGACTATTAT
>CALHQV010000115.1 GCA_938038035.1 uncultured Gemella sp.
AAGATAGTAGAAAACAAAAAAATGTTCTCATTTATTTTATATGGTCCCCCTGGAACAGGAAAAACTTCAATCGCTAATGCCTTAGCTAATGAACTTGACTATAAATTTAAAATATTAAATGCTGTAAATTGTACAAAAAAAGATTTAACTGCGGTAATTGAAGAATCAAAAAGATTTAAAAAAGTAATATTACTTCTTGATGAGTTTCATAGACTAACTAAACCTATGCAGGATATATTACTTCCTGAAATCGAATTTGATAATATATACGTTATTGGCTGCACAACAAATAACCCATATCATACTGTAAATCCAGCGATTAGGTCACGTTTAATTATTTTCGAATTACAACAAGTTTCAAACGATGATATTTATGAATATCTTAAAAAAATATCAAACAATAAAGAAATATTTCCTAAAGAGTTAAAAATTGAAGATGATGTATTTAAAACAATCGCTTTAAACTCATCTGGTGATTTAAGATTCTCACTAAATACTTTTGAAATTTTATATAATTTATCAAACGAAGGTGAAATTATCACAAAGAATAAACTATTAAACTTATCTCTAGGAAAATTTAAAGCTTACGACAAAGATGGAGATGCCTTTTATGACATAATAAGTGCCTTCCAAAAATCTATTCGCGGTAGTGATGTAGATGCATCGCTATATTACTTAGCATTATTAATTGATAGTGGCGATTTAGATACAATTTATAGAAGAATGAGTGTTATAGCTTATGAAGATATCGGTCTTGCTAATCCAAATATCGGACCATTTGTTCATGCTGCTATTGAAAGTGCAAAGATGCTTGGTTTGCCCGAAGCAAGAATACCATTGGCCAACGCTGTTATTCAACTAGCACTTTCCTTAAAATCTAATAGTGCTTATGTGGCAATCGACAATGCACTACACGAAACTAAAACAAATCCAAAATTCATAATTCCTGATCACTTGAGAGATGCGCATTATTACGGTGCTGATAAACTTAATCGTGGTGTTGGTTATCAATATCCGCATAGTCATCCTACAGGATACATTAAGCAACAATATCTTCCTGATAACTTAGTAGGAAGAACATTTTATACACCTAAAACAAATAATAAAAATGAACAAAATCTTGCACAATATAAAAAATTTATAGATAATGTAAAATAAAAAAAGGGCTAATCCAGCCCTGAAATTTAACAAAGTTCATATGTAAACTCATAGACGCAGTGGTTTATTGATATCTAAATTCGCTTTATAAAAGCTATTTAGATATCTAATAAACTGTGCGAGGGTGACTCGACAAAATCGATTTCTCCGAAATCACGATTTTTGAGTCACTCCTTTTTTATTCACCTAATATTTTAACTTCACACTCAAGTTCAACACCTGAATCTTCTAAAACTTTTTTCTGAACTTCCTTAATTAAGTTTTTATAGTCTTCACAAGTTGCTGAATTTATATTAACCATAAATCCTGCATGTTTTTTGGACACTTGTGCTCCTCCAACAGTTAAGCCTTGCAAACCAGCATCTTGGATTAATTTTCCTGCGAAGTATCCTTCTGGTCGTTTAAATACAGAACCACACGAAGGGTATTCTAAAGGTTGTTTATCTGAGCGCATTTTATTTAATTCTTCTACTTTAGAGATAATTTCTTCTTTGTTTCCTTTTTTCATCTGGAAATAAACTCTAGAAATAATTTCCTTAGTTTCCTGAATTATAGAATGTCTATATGAAAATTCCATTTGTTCATTAGTATAGATTTTCTTTTCACCGTCCTTAGTGAAAACTTCAACTTTTTGAACAACTTCTTTCATCTCACCACCGTAAGCTCCAGCATTCATAAAGATTGCTCCACCTACACTACCTGGAATACCACATGAGAATTCAAGATTAGTTAGGCTATTTTCAATGCAAAAATCAGTAAGTTCTTTTAATGTTAATCCAGCATAACAAGATATAACATCTCCTTCTAGTAACTCTATATCATTCATATCACTAGTCAAAGCTACTATTCCTTGAATTCCATTATCCGAAATTAATACATTAGAACCATTACCTAGTATAGTCAATTCAATATTATTTTCATTACTGTATGCTATTACGTTTTGTAAATCTTTTTCATTATTTATTTTCACTAAAATCTCAGCATTACCACCTGTTTTTGTAAAACTATAATTCCTTAAAGGTTCGTTATATAATACTTCACTGCTTTGAAGAATATCTTCAATATTTTTTATTTTAATCATTAGTTTCAATCCTTTTTAAAATTTCATTTATAAATATTAATTTTTGTGCTAAATAATCTTTAAATGAAAGTTCTTTGTTCATATTTTTGAATGAATTATAGCTATCTTTTAGCTTATCATTACAAAAAACTGCACCAGCTTTTACAAAATCTTTGTGTACTTCTGTATCACGTTGAACAACATTTAATACTACATCGTAACTCATAGTTAAATAATCCGTTATTCTTGCGTACTTAATTACCCCTTTTATTCCATTGTGAGCAATTCTATGATATCCTATATTGTTTAATCTTTTTTCATCAAATGTTGTTATTTCATGTAAATTCTCAACAACAACAAGAATATCTACAATTTCTTCTCCTAATACCTGTGTAGTACTAGTTGCTCCTATATGTATAAACTCACATTTTGGCATTTTAGGGATTTCTTGTATTTTTTTTATTTCTTCTAAAAATATGTCAACAAAGATCTCATTGTCTTTTATTTCTTCAATTTTAACAATTCTCTTATCCATTTATAAAATCCAATCTTGTAATTAAATATCCTAATCTATTATAGACGTTATTTTATTTAAAGTAAAGCTATATCTAGAGTTCATTTATGAGCTAAGTAAATAAACTTATGATATTAATTACATTATTTATTTACTAACAACATTCTTCATAACAAAAACAACCTTTTTCATGATCGTTTATCATTCCAATCGCTTGCAAATAGCTATAGATAATAGTACCACCTACAAAACTAAATCCTCTTTTCTTCAAATCTTTACTAATCTTTATAGAAAGCTCAGATTCACTTGGTGCATCTTTATAGCTTGTTAATTTATTATTTATCTTTTTATAGTCTGTAAAACTCCAGATATACTTATCAAAACTTCCAAACTCTTTTTGTACTTTGATAAATGCAAGAGCATTTTTTCTAACAGAATAAATTTTCAATTTATTTCTTATTATACCTTCATCTTCTCTTAATGATTCTAAATATTCATCTGTATAATCTGCACAAATATTATAATCGAAATTATTAAAAGCTCGTTTAAAATTCTCGCGTTTTTTTAATATTAGTGACCAACTTAAACCAGCTTGCATACCTTCTAACACTAAGTACTCAAATAACATTTTATCATCATGAGCTTCTCTTCCCCACTCATTATCATGATATTCTATATCTAAGAGAGATTTTGCCCATGGGCATCTATGTTTATTCATGTACATCCTCCAAATTATTATTTACAATAGCTAACATTTCTCTAATTCGTCTAATGCTATATCTTTCTTTTTTATCAATTTCTAAGAAAAATCCATCCTTAGCAATAATACGAGTATCTTTATGAGGCGTTAATGCTGTAAATAATTCTTTTCCTTTTAGATTATTCATAATTTCTTTATCGAATGTTATAACAACTTTATTCGCTAATTCTTTTATACTAGTTACCATAGTATTTTTTGCCATAACTTTTAAATAACAAATATCTATTAGATTATTTACTTCTTCTCCAAAATCAGAGAATCTATCAATTAAATCTTCAACTATACTTTCTATTTCTTCATCACTAACAACATTGTTCAATCTCTTATAGAAATCTATTTTATCTGCATCACTAGAGATATACTCTTTTGGAATAAAGGCGTCTACATTAAGTTTGATTTCAAGATCATCAGTCTCAACTTCAAAAATATCCTTTTTAATTGAAGGTGCTGCTTCTTTAATAATATTTTCATAGTAACTAACATCTTGTGTTCTATCTTGTTCTAATAGCGGTTCTAAAATACCTTTTTTAGCTTGAATTTCTTGTTCTAACATTTGAGAATATAGTGTATACCCTACAGAATCGATAAAACCGTGTTGTCTTCCTCCAAGAACATCTCCAGCCCCTCTAATAGATAAGTCCTGCATGGCAATCTTAAATCCACTTCCTAGTGATGTAAAGTTCTTAATTGCAGATAGTCTTTTCTCTGAGTTTTCAGTTAACGACTTAAATGGTTCATACATCAAATAAGCGTATGCTTCCCTACTACTACGACCTACTCGTCCACGAAGTTGATACAACTGACTTAATCCAAAACGATCAGCATCCTCTACTATTAGCGTATTTACATTTGAAATATCAATACCTGTCTCAATAATAGTAGTAGAAATTAACATATCATATTTTCTATCTATAACATCAGTCATAATATTCTCAAGTTCTCTTTGACTCATACGACCATGTGCATACGCTATGTTAATATCAGGTAGTAATCTTTTTAACTCTAAATACTTCTCATCGATTGTCTCTACTCTATTATAAACATAGAAAACTTGCCCTCCACGATTTACCTCATTCATAACCGCTTCTTTAATAACCATTTTATTCTGAGCTGTTACGAATGTCTGGATAGGTTGACGTTCTCTTGGTGGTGTCTCTATTACAGATAAATCCCTAATTCCAATTAAACTCATATGTAGTGTTCTTGGGATAGGTGTAGCACTAAGAGTTAATACATCAACAGTATTTTTAAGATGTTTAATCTTTTCCTTGTGTTTAACTCCGAAACGTTGCTCTTCATCTATTATTAACAAACCTAAATCTCTGTATTTAAACTTATCATTCAATAACTTATGAGTTCCAACGATAATATCTATTTTACCTTCTTCAAGTTTTTTACAAATTTCTGTAATATCTTTTGCGGATTTAAATCTACTTACTACCTCTATATTAATAGGAAAATTCGCAAATCTACTTACAAAGTTATCATAGTGTTGTTCAGCAAGTAGTGTTGTTGGTACTAAAACAGCTACTTGCTTATTATCAGTAACAGCCTTAAATGCGACCCTCATAGCTACTTCCGTCTTACCAAATCCAACATCCCCACATAACAATCTATCCATTGGACGTTCTTTTTCCATATCTCTTTTAATCTCTTCAGTAGCTTTTACCTGATCTTCAGTTGGAGTAAATGCAAAATCCGCTTCAAACTCAGCTTGCATACTACCGTCTAAACTATAAGCATAACCTGAACTTAATTCACGTTTAATATATAACTTAATAAGATCTTCAGATATATCCTCGATTTCTTTACGAACTCTACTCTTAGTCTTCTGCCAATTTTTAGTACCCAGTTTATTTAGTGCTGGTTTTCTGTTATCTGTAGAAGCGGTATATTTTTGAATATAGTTCATATTATTTATATCTACATAAATAATATCTCCGCCGTCATAAACAATTTTTAAGAAGTCTTTAAATACTCCCCCTACTTCTACATTCTCAATACCTTCATATAAGCCAATACCGTGACTAACATGGACAATATAATCCCCAACATTTAGTTCTTGATAATTTCTTATTTTTTCTGAATTTGTATATTTGAATTTTACACGACGTTTTTTTCTTTCTTCTTCTGTAAATAGTTCACGTGGCGTTAATAAGAATATTTTATTTTTTCTATCCTCTAATCCCTTAAGGTGATATTTATTTACATCAATAAAAATTTTCCCTTCTTTAACACCGTAATAAATGTCATCATAAAAATAATTATCAAATAACACTTTCTCAACATAATCTTTTTGTTTCTGTGTGTTTAATGAGATAATTACTTTGTAATTGTCTGTAATCTTCTCTCTAATTTCTTTAGCTAAATACTCTTCACTTGAATAATAAGCTAAGTCGATTATATCTAAGTTATAGTTTTTCTCTATAATCTTATCATTTAGCTTTAAAGTAGATAAGTAGTATTTTCTAATATCTAAATTTTGAATCTTTTCAAATGCTATATTATCTATTACATCTTGATAAATATAACTTCTATTCATTTCCTGTAAACTTGTTAAAAAATACTCTCTTAATCCTTCTATTTTTTCTAAAATTTTATGATAATTATCATAGAAGACTATAGTATCATCGTTTAAATAATCAGCAATACTATATGTATTTTCATAAATTAAATTCGAGAAACTCTCTAAATCACTGAAATCTCCTGTTGCTCTATAGATTTCTATTTTTTCCTTAAGATAAGTACTAATCTCTTGATAATTTTCATCTTCTTGTATCTTTTTATCATCCAACTTAGCAAGTATTTTTTCTACAACTATATCTTTTTCTTCAGAAGTAAGGAAAAAATCACTTGTTGGATAAATAACTGCACTATCAATTCTATCTAGAGATCGTTGAGTAATTTCATCAAAAATCCTCATACTATCAAGCTCATCATCAAAGAAATCTAATCGTATCGGCTTTTCACTTAGAGGACTAAAAATATCAACTATACTACCTCTTTTAGAAAATTCTCCAACTACATCAACACTTTCAACTCGTCGATATCCCATATTTACAAGTTTTCTTTGTAATTCATCAAAACTTATAACAGTATCCTCATTTATTTCAAAGCTATTATTTTTGAAATCACCAGGATTTTTTACCGTTCTATATATAGCTTCTATCGGAATAATAATTATGCTTTGTAAATTGTGAACTAAGTTTTCAAGTACTTTTATTGAATTTTGGACTAGATCATTACTCTTAGATGTATGTCGTTTTAAAATATCGATTTCTGGATAAATATAAGTTTCTCCTTCAAAATCACTTAAAATTGAAAATAACTCTTCAGCTTCTGCTTTACTTTGTGATAACACAACAACAGTCTTTTCACTTTGTTTATACTCATTATATATTTCCAAAGCACGTGTCGTTAAATTTTGTCCATAAATTCCAATATTTTTATGTTTTTTTTCAAATTGTAAATCAACTATTTCTAACAGACTATCTTTTATCATATACGCTCCTTTCCACGATAAATAGCAGCAAAAGAAACTATCTTTCTCTAATGCTGCATTTATTCTTCTAATTATATTTATTCATCAAATCTACAAAATTCATTTTAGAAAAATCTTCAATACAGTTTATACTTTTCGAATAAATTTTCTCAATTTCAACCATTTCATCTTTTGAAAATCTTCCTAATACATAGTCAACTACCTTCATAGGCGGAGTTGGTCTGTCAATACCGATTTTTAATCGATTAAACTTTTCTGTTCCAAGGTGACTTATTATACTCTTAATACCATTATGTCCACCGCTACTTCCTTTAGCTTTAAGTTTAAAGTTTGCAGTTTTTGTATCTAAGTCATCATAGATTATCAAAATATCTTCTATATCAATTTCAAAATAATCATAAAACTTCCCTACTGCTTCTCCAGATAAATTCATATATGTTGTAGGTTTAATTAATAAATATTTAATTCCATTGTGATACGTCATAGCATATTCTGCATTGAACTTTGTTTTATCAAAACTTACATTCCAAGATTTCGCTAGTTCATCTAGAACCATAAAACCAATATTATGCCTTGTATTTTCATATTGTTTTCCTGGATTTCCTAATCCAACTATTAATTTCATAGATTATCCTCTCTTTATTTTATTTACTATCGAAAATATGACTTAAAGAAGGCAACGGACTCCGCTGCCTTCTCTAAGCTTAATTTAATTAATTATTATTCAAAAAGAACACTTACAGGCTCGTTATTGTGGATTTTGTAAATAGCTTTAGCTATTAAATCACCTACACATAACGGTACCATTTTATCTAATTTTTTCTCTTCTGGTATATCTATTGTGTTAGCATATACTAATTCTTTAATTGGAGAATTTTCAATTCTATCTAATGCTTGTCCACTTAATACAGCATGTGAGCAACTTGCATAAACTTCTTTTGCTCCTCTATCTTTAAGTGCTTGTGCTCCTAAAGTAATAGTTCCTGCTGTATCGATAATATCATCTATAAGGATACATGTTTTCCCTTCAATGTTACCTACAATATTCATAACTTCAGCAACATTTGGTTTTGGTCTTCTCTTATCGATAATTGCGATTGGTGTATTTAATGCATCTGCTAGTTTTCTAGCACGTGTTACACCACCGTGGTCTGGTGATACAACAACCACTTCTTCCATATCTGGAAGTTTTTCTTTGAAATATTTTGCAATAATTGGTACACACATAAGGTGATCAACTGGAATATCAAAGAAACCTTGAATTTGAAGTGCATGAAGATCTAATGCGATTATACGGTCCGCTCCTGCTACTTCTAATAAGTTAGCTACTAGTTTAGCAGTAATTGGTTCACGACTTCTTGCTTTTCTATCTTGACGTGCATATCCATAATATGGAATTACAACGTTAATAGTGTCCACTGAAGCACGTTTAAGTGCATCTATCATAATTAATAAAGTCATTAAGTTGTCATTTACAGGTCCACTAGTTGATTGTAATACGAATACTTCGCTACCACGTACACTTTCCTCTATATTAATTGAAACCTCTCCGTCACTGAATTTTTTTACACTACATTTACTTAACTCTACTCCTAGTGACTTCGCTACTTGTTGTGCTAATGGAATATTAGCATTTAATGAAAACAGCTTTAATGGTTTATCTACAAGCATATTAAATTTTTCTCCTTAAAATTTGGTTCGATAGTAATACAGATGTATTCCATTGATTATTATAGCATAAATATTAATGAATTTCTACTAATTCAGGTATAGACTAATTAAAATCCATTAATTTTT
>CALHQV010000116.1 GCA_938038035.1 uncultured Gemella sp.
GGATCAATGTGAACCGCATCTGGAAGTGTAACATTCATTAAGTCTTCGTAAGTAGAAGCTGAACGAGTTCCTTTTGGAATCACATCATTATTAGCGTTATAAGTTGTACCGTTTAATGTGATAGATTCACCTTTTGGAACTAATTGATCTGCAGAAGTTTCATTCACAAGAGTTCCTTCAAATCTTGTTTGAGTTCCTGCTGGAATTGTATCTCCTTTAGCAAAAGTAGTTTTCCATGTTGTAATTTGAGCTCCACCTACTATTTTAAGTGGTGTAACAAGTTCATCACCTACTTGTAGTTTACTTCCTGCTGGTACGACTACATTACCTCCATTACGAATTACTGTCGTATCCTCTGTTACTGTCGGTAAAGCTCCTTCTAATACCGAACCTGCTGGTACTGACCCTGTTGTAAATCTTGCATTACTTACAGTTACATTCCCTGTACCATTAACAGCAACTGGTGATGAAACATTACCTAACTTAGTTCCTGCTGGAATTTTATCTGCTGGTTTATAAGTGACTGTTGTCCCATCTGTTAATGTAAGTGTTGTTTCTTTATCAACAGTTGTATTTTCTGTATATAATTTTCCAGGAGTTTCTTTTCTAGTTGCAAATGTTGGCTTCTTAGTTTTATCTAAAATTACATACTCAGCTGTATACTTAACATCTTCTACTTTATCATTCGTAACTGTTTCAACAGTTCCATAAACAGGGATAGTTGGATTAGATTTTTGTACCGCACCTTGAACATCCTCAGTAGTTGTATCTTCCCCTACAGGACGTACATCGATGACTGTTGGAATGTATACGGCATCCATAGTACGATTGCCATTATATTCCTTATTCACATTTTCTGTTAATTTATCCTTATCGGCTAGTCGATCTGATGCTAATGCTTCTTTAAGAGTTGCATCTGTCAAGTCCCAACCAGTCGAATTACGGTTTTGGTCCCAACCACGAATAACTGCTCCACGGGCAGTTCCTACATATCCTGGTTCAGGATGGAAATCAACGGTTGTTCTATAATTACCTGTAGCATCTTTAATATTTTGGCCATTCTGACCATTTTTATTTAAAGTATATTCTCCTACTTTGTTTCCAGCTGTATCATACTCTGTATATTGAGATAAGTAGTACTCAGTTTTACCTGTTGCAGGGTTAACTACTTTAACCGCTGTTCCTAGAGTATTACCTCTTTTATCTTTTACTACTACTTCTGCTCCTTTATAAACAGTTGTTCCTTCTGGATCGGTAACATTGACAGTTGTATTAGCTGTTGGTTCTTCACTAGCAACTATTGAATCTGTTAATACAAACTTCGGAGCTACTGTCGGTTCCATTTGGTTCCATGCTGAATATTTAGAAGACTCTGTTTTACCTGTTGCAGTAAATAGCTCAGTAGTTCGAATATCTAATTTTTGGTCTCTACCTTGGAAGTCTTTAGATTCATTTCTTGTTCCACGAGGTGGATGAACTACGTGTGTTTGGAAGTCTTCTACTTCCCCAGAAGATGCAACACCTGTTGGTAA
>CALHQV010000117.1 GCA_938038035.1 uncultured Gemella sp.
AGTCAAATTTCACTTTAACAGGAGCTACAACGTAGTTGTTGAAGACTTTATCATCCGCGCTTGAGGCAAATCCACCAGTACCGCTATATTTAACTGAAGCTTCTAAGTCACCAGCAGCATTTTTCGTAACCTTTACAGTCATGGTTACTTCCATAGCATCATAGTCGACATCCTTATCTCTGCCAGCTAATTCAGTGATAGTGTATGTATAAGTACCTTCTTTTGTAAATGACAATTCTGAGAAGGTTGCCTTACCATCTTTATTTGTGACAGTTTCTTCCACACCAGGTGAAGATGAGTTTTCCTTAATCTTAAAGCTGAATTCACCATCTACAAGAGCACGGCCTGCCAATTGTTTTTCAACTTCTGGAGTTACTGTTACAGGTTCTTGTTTTACATAGTAGTAAACAGTTGGTTTATATGGTGTTAACGAGTTTAATAAGTCAACGTTTGTACCAATCTGTACATATGCACCATTTTCTAATTGACTATTAGGTGAAAGGTGTCCAATACCGTCTCCTAAGAATGGTACGAATACTGTTTTCTTAGGTGTATATCCAGCAGCTTTTTGGAAGTCAAATGGAACTTCTACTCCATTAGGATGGTTTACACCTTTATTATCAGTGAAAGCAATTGTGTTAAGAGGTGATTTCTTAACTACTAAATCTTGAGTATTGAATTCACCTGGTTTAATAGGTTTAGTTTCTGCTAATAACATATAACCATCAGTGCTTAATGTACCATCAGAACGTTTACTTTGTTGTTTTGGATCTAGTAAGTAAACACGAACTACTACTGATCCATCTTCACCTACGATTTCTTTAATACGTTTAATTCCTGCACGCTCAGCGTCCATGAATTTAGTTCCAACTTTGTAAGGACGGCTTACATAACCTGATTGATCGTTTGCATCAGCTGCTTGATAAAGTTTGTATCCATCAAATTGGCGCTCTCCAGATGCTGTGAAGTTTTGACCTTCCATAGCTTTAAGAGTGTATGAAGCTAAGTCTACTTCATTACCATTTGCTTTATAATCTTGAACAGTTACATCAGTTTTATTCGCCTTAAATGTTGGATTATTTTTATCAACTACTTTATAGTAAGTTGTTTTATTAACTGATACTGGAATCTTGGCATTAGTATCCGTAATCGTACGACCGTTATAAGCTGGTTCTACAACGTTGATAATATCTGTTGATGTACGAGCAGCATAAACAGCATCGTATAATTTTTGTTCGTCAGGTGTAAGTTGGTGTCCTGGTGCAACTAAAGCTTGAATACTTGCTCCAACTTCATAACCAAACTGAATGAATGGTTGGTCAGTTTTACCAGGGCCAGCTCCTGTACCTGGATCGTAATCAACTTGCCAAGTCAATTCACCTCTAGATGCAGCTGTAGTTGTCGTGAATTTTTGAATACCGCTTGACGCTGTAATCGTTCTAGTTTCTACTACATTACCAGTCGTTTTATCGACCAATTCAACAGTTGTATCTGTTGAAGCATCAAATCTCTTGTATGCTCGAGTATAGTAGTTTGTATTGTAGCGTTCATTGAAACGAGTAAGGTCAACAATACTATAGGTGTAGACATCGCCTTCTTTAGCAGCATATCCTGATGGTACTGTTTGTGAACGAACACTTGCACCATTTGGATCCGTCATCTCAGGTGTAGCAACTTCACCGTCTTTTAAGAAAGTTGCTACAGCAACTGGCTCGTTATTGTGGTCTGCAGCGGCACGACGGTTACGACGGCTGCTTCTTGTTGCCAAAGCACCAGCATTAGTCAAATCAGTTGCAGCGCGGTCAAGCGTTGCACTACGAACTGCTGCTGATCCTACAGAATAAAAACGTGCAGAACCACGTGTGTTAAGACTTGTTGCTGCTGCCGCAGTTTCGGCTGCTGCTGTTTCTTCAGCTACTGGAGCTGCTGTTGCTGCAGTACGATTAGCCGCTGTTGCAGCTGGAGTTGCTGCAGCGGCTGTCGCTGAAGCTGTTGTTTCAACGTTGTTGCTAGCTGCATTTGTAGATGCCGCTGTAGCTGGTTTAGCTGCTTCTGAAGTAGCTTTCTCAGTTGGTTTTGCAGTCTCTGAAGCTGGTTTAGCTACTTCAGGTTTTGCAGTTTCTGTAGCAGCTTTTTCAGTTGTCTCTGCGGCAGCCTTATCTGTTGAAGCTTCTGGCGTCAAGTTAAATGTTGACGCAGTTGCCTCAGTTGAAGAT
>CALHQV010000118.1 GCA_938038035.1 uncultured Gemella sp.
ATTCTGCACTATACTCCAATTCTTCCATATTACTATGAATTAGATTGTTTTTTATAACAGGAAGAGAGTAACTTCTACTTCTAGAGAATAAATCAAAATTAAAGATATTATCCCTTAGTACTGTATCCATTACAGTTGTATTGTAATCTGTAAAATAATCTGCTTTTGTCTCCGAACTTGTGACTGTAATTAAGCTAAAACACAGCAGTCCAGAACTTATAAATTTACAATATTTCAACATTTCTCCTCCTTTCTTATTAATATCTATTATACCATATTCTATAATAACAATTATATAGAATATCGTTAAAATAAAACTAAATATTACCACATAACTTTAAAATACTTTTCATTGTTATATAGGTTTAAATACCATAAAATTGACCTATAAGTGTATCACTTATAGGTCTATATTTTATTAATGTTATTTTAAGCTTCACTTATATTTTCTAACATTATTTGATCATTAGATATACTAACTTCATCATATTCGTAATCATCCGCAAAATCGTACGAATACTCCTTATATAGGAACATTTCATTAGAGTAATCTAAAAACTCCTCCTCTGGAGTAGAGAACTCTACTTCATTATAACTTTCATCAGCGTAATCTGATAAAATTTCATCTTCATAGTCTATTTCAGTATTGAAGTCCTGGGAATATTCATCATCTTGCCCGTACCTGGGATCCGGCGACTCCAAACTAGATAAGTTCATTGTATACATAAAAATCTCCTTAAATATCTTTTTTTATTATCATAATTATACATAATAGTTTAACTTTTTTCAAGCAAAAACTATAGTTTTTTCAAAATATTTTTTCTTACCTCATCAAGTGCTTCTACGCTTGCTCTATAGCGGATTAACTCCCTATCTCCAACGAATAAACACTCTTTTACAGAAACATCTCCTTGAGCATATACAGCTATATAAACTAATCCAACTGGCTTTCCACTTTCATCACTATTTGGTCCAGCTATTCCAGTTGTAGCAATGGCAAAATCACTATTTAGTCTTTTCTCTACTCCTAAGACCATCTCTCGAGCAACCTCTTTACTAACCGCACCAAATTTTTCTAAAGTTTCTTCTTTTACTCCTAATGTCAAAATCTTAGATTTATTTGAATAACATACTACTCCTTCTAGTAATGAATTTGAAATTCCACTTTTTTCTACTAGCATTTCTGCTATTTTTCCACCAGTAAGAGATTCCGCAATAGAAATTGTGTAATTATTCTCAATAAGAAGATTAGCTACCGCACTATTCAATTCAGTTTGTGAACTAGAGACATCTTCATCTCCAACTAAATAAATATATTCCCCTACACCTTCTCTACTTTCTATTTCTTCCAGTTGACGATTTATCATGTCCTCACATTCATTTTTATCTTCAGCACTTGCAGTTATTCTTAATAATACCTCACCAGTTTTTGCATATAATGCTAGAGTAGGATTAGTCTGTCTATCCATTATATCTTTTATTTTTGTTTCTAAAAGTGATTCGCCAATACCATAGAATCTTACGTATTTTGAAAGAAATTGTTTCTTACTGTATTTTTCTAAGTAAGGTTTAACACTTTTCTCAAACATATCACGCATTTCTCTTGGAGGCCCAGGCATTAAGATAATACGTTTATTATTTTCTTCAATTATTATCCCTGGAGCTGTACCACAGAAGTTTTCTAACACTATAGCTCCTTCAGGAATCATAGCTTGTTTTTTATTGTTTTCTGTAATTACATTTCTACCAGATCTTGTCAATCTCTCAAGAATTTTCACCCATGAATATTCATGAAAATAAAAATCCCTTCCAAAAAATTCTGCTGCACATTCTTTAGTTATATCATCATCAGTAGGTCCCAAGCCACCAGTAATTATAACCGTATCATTTTCTGAAAATGCAATATCTAAAGTTTTAAGTAACCTTTCTCGATTATCCCCTACTGTAGTTTGCCTAAAGACTGCTAAGCCAAGTGCCGCTAGTTCTTTTGATAAATATGCAGTATTAGTATTTACTATATCACCTAATAATAATTCTGTTCCAACAGAAACTATTTCAACTCTCATAAATAAACCTCACAAAATTTACTAATTTTCATCTCTTAATTCTATTCTACATCATAACAGCCTAAAAATAAATAATCTAGACCTAAAGTACTTTCATTTTTAAAAAAGAAAAGCTCAATGAACTTATTCATTGAACTTTTCTTATTACCTATTCTCTATTTGTATATTTTTGATGCAATTCTAATTGATCTCCCATAAGTTCATCAACTGTTACCAGTTCAAATCCTTGTTCTGTTAAGTATTGGAGTACTGTAGGTAATGCATCGATTGATGTTTGATGTACATCATGCATTAATATTATTGAACCTGGTTGAGTTTTTCGAACTTCCTTCATTATTGAAGCAGTATTTCGATTCTTCCAATCAAGTGTGTCTATATCCCATAATATAAACGATTGATCAACAGCTGCTTGAATAGTGGAATTGATTCCACCGTATGGTGGTCTCATTATATGTACATCTTGACCACTTGCCTTTTTCAAAGCCTCAGTAGTATCGTTTATCTGACTTTTAGCTTGTTCTAAACTAATCTTAGTTAATAATGGATGACTCCATGAATGGTTTCCAATTTGATGACCTTCTGCAACAACTTGCTTGATAATATTCTCATTACCAGCGACAGCCTGTCCTACCATGAAGAATGTAGCTTTTGCATTATATTTTTTTAATAATTCTAAAGCAACTGGTGTAGTATTAGGATTTGGACCATCATCAAATGTTAAAGCTACAGCTTTTCTACTTCTTTTCTTAATATATTCATTATATTTTTCTAAATCCTCACCCTTAAGATACGTCTCATCAATATATTTAAATAAATCATTAACCGGTATTTCTACTGAATTAATATCTTCTTTATTTGACTCTATATTAATATTGAACTTAGAGTCTGTATAGTTAAATTTCCATGTAGCCATATCTTGATCTCGAAGATTTATAATATTCTGATTAATAACTTCTTCAGATAACCCTTTTACCGCTAGTTGTTGTTTTATTTTAGATAAAAATTTCTGTTTTGCAATATCTGGTGAACTAAATAAACTAGATAATGTAAATTCCTTACTACTCTTATCTAAATAAATACTTGAAACTATTGATTCACTAGCAGATTCAACTTTTCTTGATTCTACTTTATGCGAGATTTTCTTTACATTTACTTCATTTACATTAGTAAAATTCGATTCTTTTTCTTCAACTCCGTAAAATACTACTTCTTTAATATCTTTATCGAAGTTTAAACTCCCTTCTACTAATCCTTGTGTAACATCATTTAAACGTTCATTAATTTTATTAGCTTGTTCTGGGTTTAAGTTTGGTGTATAAACTTTAACATACTTATCTCCTAACCATCCAGCTTTAACACTACTGTTTTTAGCTAACTCAGATTTATCTCCATCTTCAACCAATTTTTTCACCTCAGATTGAAAATTATATTCTTGCCATTTTTGTAATGCTTTATCTCCAAAAAATAATAAAAACGTACATACTATCATACATAACACGGCTAATATAATACCTAATCTCTTCATTATTCATTCCCTCCTTAATATCTTTTCTTCAATTTATCTTTGAGTCAATCCCATCCATTAATTATTATACATTAAACAATTAAATTACTCCAGTAAAATTTAAACAAAAGTATACAATCATTTTTTTATAGAAAAAAAGATATTAACAATAACGCTAATACCTTTTCTATATCTATTTATTCTGCATTCTACGACCTTTTTTGTCGAAGAATTTCTTATCTGTACCACGACGTTCATTACGATTTTTCTTATCTTTATTGTCAGAACGACGACGTCTGTCATTTCCTCTATTTGAACGTCTTCCTTTATCTTGTCTTCGTGGAAGAGGTTTTTCAAATGATAATTCTACATCAACTTCTTTTTTATCGTTTATTAATTTACTTAATAATATAGTGATAACTTTCTCTGCATTAGTTTCAGCTAGCAGCTTGTTTGCTAAACTATTAAACTCTACATGATTTTTATCCATTTCTGAAATAACTTCTTCAAATAATCTATTGTTACGTGATTTTTTCACTTCCTCTTGTGAATATGGACGTAGCATTTTCATTCTCTCTCCACGAGAATTTTCAATATCTTTTAAGTATGGCATTTCTACTGGATTTAAGAATGTTATCGCAACTCCCGATTTACCTGCTCTACCTGTTCTACCAATTCTATGAGTATAACTTTCTACATCTTGAGGAATATCAAAGTTATAGACATGGGTTACATCACTAATATCAATACCTCGCGCTGCCACATCCGTAGCAACAAGAATTTGTAACGAGTTATTTTTAAATTTACGTAAAATTTCTAAACGTTTAGATTGAGTAATATCTCCGTGTAGCCCTTCTGCTAAATATCCTTTAGCAATTAAAGCGCTTGCTAATTCATCAACACGACGTTTAGTTCTTCCAAATACAATAGCTAAGTTTGGATTTTGAACATCTAAAAACCCAACTAGCGTTTCTAATTTTTCATTTTCTCTAGCAATTGTAGCGTACTCTGTAATGTCTGGTTTAAGATCTTCATCACTCATAGTTTTAATAAGTTTATAGTCTTTCATAAATTCTTTAGAGAGTTCCATTATTGTTTTCGGCATAGTTGCTGAGAATAATAGTGTTTGATGTCTTGAAGTTATCTTCGATAAAATAAATCTAACATCTTCGATGAATCCCATATTTAGCATTTCGTCTGCTTCATCTAATACTAAATGTGTTAATGTTTCTAATTTTATCGTTCTTCTATTAATATGGTCGATTACTCGTCCTGGCGTTCCTACTATAATTTGTGGGCGTTTTTTCAAATCTTGAATTTGTCTTTCAATACTTGTTCCACCAAATACGATGCTGACTTTTAATCCTTTCGCTCTTGACATAAGTCGAAGTTGTTCTCCTACTTGTTGAGCTAGTTCTCTTGTTGGGGCAAGAATTAATGATTGTAATTGATCATTTCGCCTTACTGTATCTACTAACGGTATTCCAAAAGCACCTGTTTTTCCTGATCCTGTTTGTGCTTGTGCTAATATGTCAACTCCAGATAATACATATGGAATTGTTTCTGTTTGAATACCAGTTGGAGATATGAAATTCATATTGGTTAGTGATTGAACTGTTTCCTGACTAACCCCTAATTCTTCAAATGTTGTCATTTGTTTCTCCTTAATTTATTCAATTTTATATACTGTCTTATTTATATAACCTGTTAATTATAGCATGAAAATTGAAAATAATAAAGAAATAAGGGTAAATTACATTGAAAATCATATTACTTCACTTCAATTTATACATCCATTTCATATATCTAAAATAAAATAATAGCATAGTAGATATTTAACTACTATGCTATCACCCTTTGATATATTAACAAATAATTTTCATTTCATATGGTTTTTACATATTATTATTTGTGATTTCATCAATTTTCTTAGCTATATTTTTTATACTTTGTCCCGATTTACTTAGATTATTAGTGTATATTAACAACATATAATCCTTATCACCAAAAACTATTGCCGTATCGTGATAGTTTGTATCTATCGCACCATACTTACTTGCTACTTTTTTATTTGGTATACCGTCTTTAATCCATTCTCCATCTTCAGAATCCTCAAGGTATTTTAATAATTCAGGATATTTATCTCGTTCTTTATATAACTTCGTCCAAACCAACTCCATCATAGCTGGAGTAATTTTATTTTTTTGAGCTTCTTCTTGAGGTAATTTCACACCAAGTTCAGCTAAATATTTTACTACCACATCAGCTGCTGTTGTACTATTACCCATCAGCATATTTGTAGCAGTATTATCAGAATATTGAATCATATTTTGCAGTACATAGTCTAATTTATAACTATCTTGCTTTTGACTATTAGTTATTTGACCATTACCATCTTCAAAGAATTTTTCATTATAAGCTATATCAGCATCTTTGGAAATCTCACCGTTTCTAATGCGATCATATATCTTCATAGCATATATTACTTTTATCGTACTAGCTGCTGTAAAGTAATGCTTATCCTCCTGAGCAAAACGATATCCTGTAGAAAAGTTTTTATAAACAATACCTATTTCATTATCCCCTTTATACTGTTCTATTAGATTCTCCATAGCTTCATTCAACTCTATTTCACTAAGCTTTTTATTCTCAATCACTGGTTCTTCTTGTTTATTTTCTTCTTTCTTAGCTTCTTGTTGAGCAATTTCCTGCTGTTTAATTGCATCTTTTTTAGACTTAATATGTGCACCTGCTGAAAATACACCGTAAATAATTAAAACCACTGCTGTTGATTCAATTATAAACTTTAAAATTCGCTTCCAAGTTCTCTTCACTACTTTACTCACATCCTTTATCTATAATATTCTTATACTAGTTTACTACATAACAACTGATTTAACAATAATTTCACGAAAATGTTCTTAAAAATAAAATTTACATTTCTATTTAAAATTAAAAACTTTAAAGTTCTGGCACTATCTACGTTTTTGTTAAAGACCTAATTCAATTTTTAAAAGAGTAATCCAAAGTTTGTTGAATTACTCTTCTATAACTTTACACATTGGTTTTTAAATAAAAATCTTGCTCAGATATTTTTGAAAATCCCATATTTTCATACATATATTTTGGAGTATCGTTGGCATCAACTACCAAAATAACATTGTCTTTTCTTTCATTGTTTATTGCAAAGTTAATAATGTGCTTAGCAATCCCACGATTTCTATATTCTGGTGCTACATATAGATTATCGATTTCAAAGAAATTATTTTTCACAATAATATTAGCAGATCCAACAATCTTTTCCCCATCTTTAGCTACAAGCTGTTTAATACTTTCAGATCTAATATTTTCATAAAGTAAAGTCTGGTTATGCTCAGCCCACTCTTCATTACTAGCTTCTATATCTATTTTATATTGAAACTCCAAATAGTTATT
>CALHQV010000119.1 GCA_938038035.1 uncultured Gemella sp.
TATAGGAAATAAATAAAAAATTAGTTCTGTAATATGATCTACTTTAATATTCAAGAAACGTTTTCTCTCATCAAAGAAATCATACATTACAAAACTAACTTTCTATATTTTCTATTAAGTTTTTATTTATTTACAACATTCGCAGATGTACCAGTTGTAACTACTTCTACAGCCGCTTCTAATCCACCCTCTACAAGGTTTTGAATTGCAGTTTCTGTATAAAACGCTGTATGTGGAGTATAAATTACATCATCACGATCTATTAGAGTTTGTAATAATTCATCATCAAACTCTTTTCCTTCAAAGTTTTTCGGAACATATTTACCTTCATTTTCATAAACATCTAACCCTGCACCAAGAAGTTTTCCGCTGTCTAAAGCACGTAAAACCGCTTTAGTATCAACTAACATACCACGAGCAGCATTTAGCAAGATTGAATTATCTTTCATCTTAGCAAGAAATTCATCATTTACCATATGGTTATATTCTTTAATAGCTGGCATATGAATAGTAATGATATCAGAATTCGCTATTAAATCATCTAAATTCTCAACATAGTCTAGAACTTCTTTTGCCGCTTCATTTTGGTACACGTCATAACCTAAAACTTTAGATCCTAAAGCACTGAATAATCGAGCAGCTTGAGTACCGATTCTTCCAGTACCTATAACACCTACTGTTAAAGTTCTAAGTTCACGTGATAATATTCCTGGATTCCAAGAAAAATTATGTTTTTCTAAATTACGTTGAATTTTATTTGTATTTCTACCAATACGTAATGCAGAAGTTAGTACATGCTCAGCAATTGCATTTGGTGAATATGATGGTACATTCGTCATTTTAATTCCAAACTCAGACATTAATTCTAAATCATAAATATCAAAACCAGCTGAACGAGTTGCAAATACCTTGATACCTTGTTCGTGAGCATATTCATATACATCGCTCTCGAAAGGTTTATTTTGTGCTAAAACTACACCTTGTTTCCCTTCTAATAAGTGTTTATTAGCAGATGAAAGTTCCTCTGTATAAACATCAATTTCAACCTCAGGGTGAGCATTTTTCCAACTTTCTAATGCACTTTTTTCATCTTCTCTTAAATTAAAAAATACTAATTTCATATCTTTTCCTCCTTAGACAAAGTACTAGTTCATCTTTATTCTAGTAAACTTTTAATAAAATCAATATAACTAATTTTACCATAAAAATTAATTTACTAAAACTATTTTATTTTCATTTTTCAAAAATTTCCTTAATAATTTCTAACAATTCATCATTATTTTTCGCTATTTTATAAATATTAACATTCTCGGGTGATTTTCGCTTATAACGATTTATCCAAATGGCTTTCCAGCCTGCATTATTCGCTCCAACTATATCATTTTCCAACGAATCTCCTATATAGTATAGGGAATCATTAGGAAGTTTTAATTTTTCTTGCATAATTTCAAATATTTTAACATCTGGTTTATTTATACTATAATCACCTGAAACAATAATATTTTCTTTATCAATCCATCTTTCAACACCTAATGCTTTTACCTTAGACCATTGATGTTCACTTGGTCCATTAGTAATAATTCCTAGCTTTACATTATTCTCTTTCGCTAGTTCTAAAATACTTATAGTTATATTAGACATTTGTAATTTTTGCTGATTCTTTTTATATTCTTTTTGCATATTTAGTGCCTGTTCATCAGTTAGAAAGACACCTAAGTCTCTGGCCGCTTCTTGAATTCTATAAATATGATATTCATCCATAGTCATCTCACCATTTCGAGATGCTTCAAATTTCACATCACTATAATATCGACTCAAAAGATAAAATTGTTCCATGTCAATATCTATATCAAATAGACTCTTATATGCATTCTCAAATGGAACTATCTGTTCATACAACGTATCATCCACATCAAAAACAAGACCAATCATTTTATTCTCCTTATATTAAAATCAACTCAATATCATTATAATTACTAGGCTTCGCTTGTAGGCTCTTTAATTATTTATTGAGTTGATTCTAAAAATTATTTCATTAGTTTCTCTATTTTATTTTTTGCTTCTTCTAGCGTTTCACTATTTTCTATCTTCTCTAAAACTAACTTTAGAAGTATCTCTTTATAATCCATAAACTGTTCATCTGTCATACCTTCTATATTATTCATATTATCCATACTGTTCTCCATTTCTAAACATGTTTATCTTTATTAACTATTATATCATATCAACAATTTTATTACTAACATCTAATAATTTAATAACCTCTCCTAGATTCTTAACTATTTTATGAGCTTTTTCTTTACATACTTCATCTGGTTCAAACATATCTGGAACCATAATAACTTTAGCCCCTGCTTCACTTCCTGCAATTACACCCGCCTTAGAATCTTCAAGAACTAAGCAGTCTTCAGGTCTTACACCTAAACGCTCTGCAGCTAATAAAAACACATCCGGTGCTGGTTTCCCATTTTTCACCTCTGCACCACTAGCAAACTCATCTATATATTTCACAAGACCTGTTTTTTCCATATTGTTTGTTATGTGATTCATATTAGAAGACGAAGCCACCGCAACCTTATAATTATTATCTTTTAGGTATATTAACAATTCCTCTATAAATGGCATTTTCTTAGGTCCTGTCGTAAACAATATATCCTCTATATATTTATAATGATCATCAACTAATTGCTTTCCACTAACATTAGAATCTTTAAAATAATTTTCCCAAAATTCATAAATACTCTTTGTAGTAAAACCCAATACTAAAAGAGTCTCTTCTCTAGTCATCTCATATCCTTGCTTTTTCGCACTATGAATAAATGCTTCTGTTGCCAAACTCTCGGTATCAACCATTAATCCATCCATATCAAATAACACTGCTTTTATACTCATGTTTATACCCTTCACTTTTTCTTTTATATTTTTCATCTGAATTATACTTTATAATCTTTAAATTATTATATCATACTTATAATTTCATAGGAAAATGTTTCTTCAGCAGTATTATTAATCCAAAATAATAAAAATATAATTGTCGATATCTATTATCCACATTAATAAAAGTTAAAATATTACATTACTTTTAAAATCAATGTATTAAGCGTGTTAAAGTTTAAAAACAACAATAATAGTTTACTTTTTATTTCACTTTTTATTTGAAAAAATTTTATTTTTAGTATATTATATATAGACGTGGTTAAACTACAATCATTTAATACAAAATCAAAGAGGTTAAAATTTATGAAAACAGCTTTTGTGTGCGATTCAGCATTACAAATTAATAAAAATTTTGCAAATAACAATCCAATTACAGTTATCCCGGTAGAGGTTCGTCTTGACGATGAGATTTTCGAGGATAATGTAACTATAACTCCTGACGAATTTTACGAAAGAATACATAACGGACAAAAACCTAGTACAAGCCAACCTGCAGTAGGTAAAATTCTAAGCGTTTATGAAGAACTAAAACAACAAGGAGTAGAACGTATCGTTGCCTTTAGCGTCTCTTCTAAATTATCAGGAACATATTCTTCTTTCGTTCAAGCTAAAGAACTTATCGATGACATCGAAATCAAGATAATCGATACTCTTCAAATAGCAAGAATGGTAGGAATAGCTATTGAAAAAATTATTAAAGAATTCGAAGCAGGAAGTCTAACATTTGAAAATATAGAGAATAGATATTTAGAACTTTCACAGCAACATAATGTTCTTGTAACAGTTGAAACTATGGAATATTTATACGCAGGAGGTAGACTTACTAAAGCTCAGTTTGTTCTATCAAACCTACTAAATATTCTTCCTATTATTACTATTAAAGACGGAGTTCTTGCAGTAAGTGGTAAACATAGAGGAATGAATAAAGTTCTTTCAAAAATGTGTGAAGAAATAAAAGAAAAAAATCCAAAGAGTTTATTTATTCTTTATACAACAGATGAATTATTAGAAAAAGCAATGACATCGATTAAAAAAACTTTCGGGGACATCGAAGTAGAAACAGAAATCGTATCACCTGTAATTGGATCTCACGCAGGACCTAAAGCTATCGCAATAGGATATTTAGGTTACGACAAATAAAACACAAAAACACCTTAGAATTAGATTAAAAACTAATCCTAAGGTATTTATATATTAAGCGTGACTCCAATCCATGATGTCAAAAAATCAAATTTGTCGAATCAATCCCATTTTTTCTTAAACTATTTTAAAATTTGTATCTGCTAATGCAGCTTGAAGATCTTCTTTTGAAGCACCACCCTCAACTTCAATAGTTTTTTCTTGGATATTGATTTCAACGTTGTCAACATTGTCTAATTTTGATAATTTTTCTTTAACTGCGGCGACACAACCACCACATTTTACGCCTTCGATACTATATTCATTTTTCATGATTAATCCTTCTTTCTTTTTATTAATTTAATTTTACTCTTTTTAATCTTAAAGCATTTAATACTACAGATATAGAACTAAAACTCATTGCAGCTCCTGCCAACATTGGATTTAACAACGGTCCTCCGAATATATAGAATACTCCCATCGCAAAAGGAATACCTATAACATTGTAGAAGAATGCCCAGAATAGATTTTCTTTAATATTTGTTATAGTTTTTTTACTTAAAACTATAGCATTAACAACAGAGTTTAAATCAGGTTTCATCAACACTACATCTGCAGCATCGATTGCTACATCTGTTCCTGTTCCTACAGCTATTCCAACTTCTGCTTGTACTAGTGCTGGTGCATCATTAATACCATCACCAACCATAGCTACTTTTTTACCTTGAGCTTGAAGTTTTTTGATTTCATTTGCTTTATCCTCTGGTAGAACTTCACTAACAACTTTATCTATTGATAATTGTTCTGCAATTACTTGAGCAGTTTTTCTATTATCCCCAGTTAACATAACTACTTCTAAGCCCAAGCTATGTAATCTTTCAACAGTTTCTAAACTACTTGCTTTTATTTGATCGGCTACAGCTATAATCCCAGCAAGTTCAGAGTCTACAGCTATAAATAATGGTGTTTTTCCTTCTGAAGCATATTTCTCTGCTTTTTCGACTGAATCTTTTATAACAATATTATTTTCCAACATTAATTTCTCATTACCGATAAATACTGACTTTCCATCAACTGTTGATGAAATACCTAATCCTGTTAATGAACTGAAATCTTTAACTTCTAATAGCTCTATATTTCTATTTTTAGCTTCATCTACGATTGCTAAACCTAATGGATGTTCTGAAAGATATTCTACACTCGCTGCAAGTTGCAAAAGAACTTCTTCAGATAAATTATTAAATGTCATTATATCGGTTACTGAAATTTTACCTTCTGTTAATGTTCCAGTTTTATCAAAAACAACAGTATCAACTTCTTTAGCTAACTGCAAAGCTTCTGAACTTTTTATTAAAATACCGTGTTCAGCTCCCTTACCTGTACCAACCATTATAGCTGTAGGTGTAGCTAAACCTAAGGCACAAGGACAAGCAATAACAAGCACTGCGATAATAATTTTTAGAGAGAAACTCCAAGATGCATCTCCAACAAAGTACCATAAAATTCCAGCTATTAGTGCTAAAACAATAACAATAGGAACAAATACTCCTGAAATTTTATCAGCAAGTTTTGCGATCGGAGCTTTAGAATTTTGAGCATCTTCAACAAGTTTAATAATCTGTGATAAAGTAGTGTCTTTACCAACTTTGGTAACTTTCATCTTGAAGACACCTGTTTTATTAATACTAGCTCCAACAACTTTACTATTTATTTCTTTTTCTACTGGGATACTTTCCCCTGTTAACATTGATTCATCTACAGTTGAGCGTCCCTCAATTACTACTCCATCAAGAGGTACTTTTTCACCAGGACGAACAAGAAGTATATCACCTGTAGATATTTCATCTATCGCTACTATGTGTTCTTCTCCATTTTTAATTAAATTTGCTGTTTTCGGCACCAACCCTATCAGCTTACTAATAGCATTTGTAGTACGATTTTTAGATACTCCTTCAAGGTATTTACCTAGTGTAATCAACGTTAAAATCACTGCAGCTGACTCATAGTACAAATGCATGGCTGCGTGTTCATCACCAGAATACACTAAAACCGTTGAATAAATACTGTATAAAAATGCTGCTCCAGCTCCTAATGCTACTAGAGAATCCATATTAGGTTTTCTTCTAAGAAGAGCTCTAATTCCTACACTAAAGAATTTTCTACCAAAATACAAAACAGGTAACACTAGAATTAGTTGCACTGTTGAAAATAGTTTTGGACTTCCCATTGGACTTAAACTTTCTAACGTAGGTAATCCCACCATCTCGGCCATCGCTATGTATAATACAGGCAATGTAAATATAGCTGAATAAATAAATCTTTTCCAAATACCGTCAATTTCTTGTTGTTTTTTCTCAGCTTGGTCATCTACCGAATTATCTATCTCTAATCTTGCTTTATAGCCCGCTTCTTCTACTTTTCTCTCAATCTCAGCTACACTTAATGTTTCTTTATCGAATTTTACTACCATCTTCTCAGTAGCAAAATTTACAACTACTTCTTCTATTCCATCTAAAGATGAAATCGTATCTTCTATATTTTTCGCGCACGTTGCACAACTCATTCCTTCTAATATAAATGTTCGCTCTTCAATACTAGAAACATAAGTAAGCTTATACCCCAATTTTTCTACAATCTTTTCTACTTCAGTTCTATCTATTCCTTCTCCTCTAGAAAGAGTAAGCTTACTTGTTGCAAGGTTTACATTGACATCTGATAAATTATCAACTTGTTTTAAACTATCTTCAATATGTGCCGCACAAGAAGCACAGCTCATCCCCTCAATTAAATATGTTTCATTTTCAACCATATATTAATCACACCTATCTTTTAAATATTCTTATTCGTCTACAATTGTAGTCTTTATTATAAATTAAGTATACTACCATCTAAAATTATAGTCAACAATATTTTAAATAATCAATAACAGCTATCATTATGATATATAGCAAAA
>CALHQV010000120.1 GCA_938038035.1 uncultured Gemella sp.
CTTTTCTAAGAAATAATTAACACTAATTTTCAAAAAGTTTAATATTAAATAATTTTATGAAAGTTTAATTTATCAGTTTCTATAAGGTTTACATAGTAACGAAATAAAGAAAATATTTTCACTAAAACTTTCATCAGAAAAACGCTTTCATTATTGAAAAATATGTGATATTATATAAGTACAGAAAAAAATTAGGAGGTAAGGGAAATGATTATCGGAGTACCAAAAGAAATTAAAAATAATGAAAGTAGAGTGTCTGCTATACCGGGAGTAGTACATGAATTAGTACTAGATGGCCACACTGTATATGTAGAAAAAGGAGCAGGATTAGCTTCAGGTATTTCAGATGCTGAATATGAAGAGGCAGGAGCTGTTCTACTAGAGAAAGCTGAAGATGTATGGAACAAATCGGATTTAATTTACAAAGTAAAAGAACCAGTTTCATCTGAGTATAAATATTTTAGAAAAGGGTTAATTATTTATACTTATCTACACTTAGCTGCAGATCCTGAATTAACAAAAGAAATGGTAGATAAAGGAGTTATCGGTATTGCTTTCGAAACAGTAAAAGTAGGAAGAGGGTTACCATTATTAAGACCAATGAGTGAAATTGCGGGAAGAATGGCCGTGCAAGAAGGAACAAGATTCTTATCGAAAGTTCAAGGTGGTAAAGGTATCTTATTACAAGGTGTTCCAGGAGTTCAACCAGGACATGTTGTAATTATTGGTGCAGGTGTCGCCGGTACTGCTGCAGCAACAGCAGCTGTTGGTCTTGGAGCACGTGTAACAATGATCGATGTAAACTTAGATGCACTAACAGAATTATCACACATCTTTGGTGGTAAAATTGAAACTCTTTACTCTAATAAATTTAATATTGCAAATGCTATTAAAACAGCTGATTTAGTAGTAAGTACAGTGTTAATTCCAGGAGCAAAAGCACCTAAATTAGTAACAAAAGAAATGGTTAAAGATATGCCAGATGGTGGTGTAATCGTTGACGTAGCGATTGACCAAGGTGGTACAACAGAATACACTGAAGGACGTCCAACAAGTCATGATAATCCAATATTCGTAGAAGAAGGAGTATTACACTACTCAGTAGCTAATATTCCAGGGGCAGTAGCACAAACATCAACTTATGCACTATGTAATGCAACTGCTAAATACGTTAAAGTTATCGCTAAATTAGGTGTTAAAGAAGCTGTGGCTAAATTCCCAGAATTAGTACCTGGTGTGAACGTAGCTAATGGAAAAGTTACATTTAAAGCTGTTGCAGATGATTTAGGATATGAATATGCTCCAGTAGAATCAGTTTTGTAATATAATAATGAAATTAGAAAATATGAAATAGTTGAAAATTTGTATAAATAGAGTGCTCTACCTGTTATAGAGCACTCACTTATTATGTAAAGGGTTGTAGTTATAAAAATTATAATTAAGAAAATATAAAAATAGTAATATATTTATTGATAAGTTTTAAAATGGCTTACATAAAGCCGAGTAACTGTAGTAAAAGGTTTACAACTATGCTATAATTTAATTAAAGAATATTAGTAGGGAGAATTTTTTAATAAAAAATAGGAGGATTTATTATGAGTTATTTAAGAAAAAAATCAGTTGAATCTATTTTAGCAGAAGCTAGAAGTAAAACTTTAGCTCCGACTATGAGAACGATGGACTTGATTCTATTCGGGATCGGAGCGATTATAGGATCAGGGATTCTAGTATTAACTGGTAAAGCTTCAGCAGAAGCAGGACCAGCGGTAATCTTCTCATTCTTAATCGCAGGGGTTGCATGTTGTTTAGCAGCACTTTGTTATGCGGAGCTAGCTTCAACAATTCCATCAAGTGGTAGTACATATACATATCTATATGTATCAATTGGTGAAATTGTAGCGTATATCATAGGTTGGGTACTAATAGGAGGATATGTTCTTTCAGCAGCCACTGTATCAAATGGTTGGTCAAGTTACTTCTCTCGTCTACTTGCAGGTCTTGGTGTAGAACTCCCTAAAGCATATTACACTTTACCGGCAGATGGAGGATATGGTAACATTCCAGCTATCGTAATTGTATTATTAATTACATTCTTACTATCAAGAGGTACATCAAGTAGTAAACTTGTAAATAACCTTATGGTAGCTGCAAAAGTTGGTATTGTAATCTTATTCATCGTTGTTGGATCATTATATGTTGAACCAACACACTGGACAAACAATTTTGCACCTACAGGTTTCTCAGGGGTAATGTTAGCAGCCACTACAGTATTCTTTGCTTATCTTGGATTTGATGCGATTTCTACATCAGCAGAAGAAACAATCAATCCAGAAAAAGCTTTACCAAAAGCTATCATTGTCACTATGATTGTATGTACAGCATTCTACATCTTAGTATGTTTAGTATTAACAGGGGTTGTTGAATACAACCGTCTTGGATCTGGGGATGCATTAGTATTTGTACTTGAAGAGGTTGGTCAAAACAAAGTTGCAGGTATTGTTTCTCTAGGGGCAGTAATCGGACTTATGGCTGGTATCTTATCATTCATGTATGCAGGTATCCGTATCGCTTATACAATCGCACGTGATGGATTATTACCAAAAGTATTCACTAAAGTTAACGACAACAAAGTACCAAGTACAGTAACATGGTCTTTAGGATGCTTAACTGCAGTATTAGCTGGATTCTTACCATTAGGAAAATTAGCAGAACTTGCTAACGTAGCTTCTATCATCGCATTCGCATTAGTAAGTTACACTACTATCGTATTCTACAAAAAATTCCCAGATGTTAAACGTGGATTTAGAGTACCAGGTATGCCAGTAGTACCAATTATCTCAATTGTATTATTCGCAGCTTTACTATACAGTGTTACATTAACTTCATGGATTATCTTCTTCGTATGGGTAATCGTAGGATTAATCGTATACTTCACATATTCTTATAAACATAGTAAAATTGAATAGAATATAAAAATAAGAATCGACTATAACTTTTAGGTTATAGTCGATTTTTTATGTCTTAAAGTATAATGTATATAGTAATAAATTTTTTACAAATTAGGAATTTGACCATAGATTTCGTTTATTACTTTTTGCTTTATTTTGAGCTTTTTTAAATTTACTTAAATATCGTGTATCAGGTGGTTTTACGTATTTTATTTCAGCTAAACCTGCGACCAATAGCTCTTCTTGAACATTTTTCCTATCTGCATAAACGTAACATAATGCTCTATGATATTTATCTTCTTTCTCATAAACATCAAATTCAATTTCAACATTTTTAGCATTAGATAATAGTTTACCATTCAATTCACTAGCTTCTGGTCCATATTTCTGAACCACCACACCAGGTTTTACAGTTTCTGGTGTATCAATTAATAAATATCTCACTTTTAATTCTTTGTTGTTGAAGTTAACTATAATAGTATCACCATCAACTTTTTTTATAAATTTAACCTTATATCTTGTCTTATCTCCCTTGATAAGAACTCCATTAATATTTGCTTCTTTATAATTTTCACCAGTTTGATTAATTATAAAAGTGATAATTAAAGAGATTGCTGTGAAAAAAGCAAAGAAAATAATAAATACCTTTTTATTCATAATGATTCCCCCTCAATATTAATTTTAACACTTTTGAAGTTTGAGATAAAGTTATAAAATGGCATTATTAATAAAATTTAATGGTATTTATAAAAAGTTATAAAATATGAAATAAATATTTTACATTACTTTCAATATTTACAGTATTTATGGTAAAATAAGATTTGTAAGTGTTTTTATACACGTAATAAAATTTTT
>CALHQV010000121.1 GCA_938038035.1 uncultured Gemella sp.
TATCGTACTTTGGTTTCTTAGGGCTATATATAAAAATTCAACAACGTAACCATATAAATGAAATTTAGATAAATTAGAAAAAATCTTAAAAGAAAAGGTAATCTCATTAGAAGAAACTAGTTATGGAATCACAAATAAAAATTACATTATTACAACGGATAATAATAAATATTTCTACAGAACTTCTAAAGATTCCACAAATATTGTAAATAAAAATAATGAAAGAGAAGCTATTACTCTTCTAGCTAATGAAGATTACTTTCTTAAACCAATATTCTTCAATAATGATAATCTAATCACAGAATTTCAACCTAATCCGAAAACATTTATTTCACAAAGAAAATTATCAAGTATCATAAGAATTGCAAAACTTCTTAATAATTTCCATTCGAAAAAATTTCAAGCTGAGCATATATTTGATCCTATTAAACAATTTTATAATTATTATAACCAAATAGATGAAAAAAAGAATATTTTAGATCAATACTTGTACATTATAGATGAATTTAGAAAGTTCTATGAACCTGACAGATTATGCCACAATGACTTAGTTGAAGGTAATTTCTTATTTTCAAAAGATAAATTATATTTAATAGATTTTGAATACGCAGGATATAATGATTATTACTTCGATATAGCGAGTTTCATATCAGAAAATGATTTAAACTACGAGGAAACAATTACCTTCTTAAAAGCGTATTTTAGTAACGAAGAATGCAATTATAAGAAACTAGATGTATTTTTACAGTTTTGTGATTTATTATGGTATACATGGGCTATTCTATTATATGAAAAAAGAAATGAAGAAGTTTACAATGAAATTGCTCAAGCAAAGCTCTATAGATTAAATAATCCTAGAAAGATTGTATATTAAAGAGTAACACACCTTAAAGAGCCCATTATGACTCTCTAAGGTGTATTTTATTATAAAAAAAAGAATACTTGCAAAATTATGCAAGTATTCCATAAATTATCTTTAATTATTTAGCTAAAGCTGCTTTAGCTTGTTCACAAATGCTTGTGAATGCTGCTGCGTCGTGGATAGCGATTTCTGATAACATTTTTCTGTTAATATCGATTCCAGCAACTTTAAGTCCGTTCATTAGACGGCTGTAAGATAAACCATTTAATCTTGCAGCTGCATTAATACGAACGATCCATAATCTTCTGAAGTTACGTTTTGTTTGACGACGGTCTCTGAAAGCATACATTCCTGATTTCATTACTTGTTGCTTAGCAACTTTGAATAATGTATGTTTTGAACCAAAATATCCTTTAGCTAGTTTTAAAACTTTTTTACGGCGACGACGAGTCACAGTTCCACCTTTAACACGTGGCATATCTAATTCCTCCTTATGTATAACTTAAATAAGTATTTACGCTATAATTAATCTTCTTTAATATTATTTAACTAATAAAGTTCTAATACGTTTGTAATCACCACGAGATACTAATGAAGCTTTACGTAAGTGACGTTTTTGTTTAGTAGTTTTTCTTGAAAACCAGTGAGAAGTATAAGCACGGCTACGTTTTAATTTACCGCTAGCTGTTTTTTTCACACGTTTTGCTAAACCACGGTGAGATTTCATTTTTGGCATTATCAAATTCCTCCTATATTAAACCTTTATTTCTCTTTTTTTGGTGCTAGAACTAAGAACATACTGCGACCTTCCATTTTAGGTTTTTGTTCGACAGTAGCTATATCGCTAGCTTCGTTAGAAAAGTTTTCTAAAACTTTCTGTCCAATTTCTTTGTGGGTGATTGCTCTCCCTTTAAAACGAATAGAAACTTTAACTTTGTCTTCTTTTGCTAAGAATTTACGTGCATTTTTCAACTTAGTTTCAAAATCGTGTTTTTCAATTGTTGGAGATAATCTTATCTCTTTTGTTGTTACGATTTTTTGTTTCTTACGTGCTTCTTTTTCTTTCTTCTGTTGTTCAAATTTGAACTTACCGTAGTTCATAATTTTAGCAACTGGTGTTTTAGCATTTGGAGCTACTAGAACAACATCTAAGTTCATACGCTCTGCAATTTGCATCGCTTCTGCCTTAGTTTTAACTCCTAATTGTTCTCCATTTTGACTAATTAAAAGAAACTCTTTCGCTTTAATACCTTCATTTACTTGTGCAGTATCTTTACTAATGATCAGCACCTCCTATTTATAAATTTCATTAAATACTAAAAGCATTAAAAAAAACTGAGTGCAAAACACCCAGCATAAAATTCTACATTTCATCTACATAAACCTGAACAATCAATATTGGCAGGTGAGAAACGGGTGCTTCTACTTTTGTATTCAACATTATCTATTTTACATACTTTTTATAGATTTGTCAATAGGAATATAATATTTTTTTATATTCCTATTAACTTTTCTATGTTCTAAATTAAATAGATCCTAATTCTTCGTGTAATTCTTCTTCAATTGGTCTACTTAATTCGTTATCCATTTCTAATTCAAGCTCATTTTCAACTTTGATATCTACGTCATTATATCTTGGCATTCCTGTTCCTGCTGGAATTAGCTTACCAATAATAACGTTCTCTTTAAGTCCCATAAGTCTATCAACTTTTCCTTTAACAGCTGCGTCTGTAAGAACACGAGTTGTTTCTTGGAATGAAGCTGCAGATAAGAAACTTTCAGTCTCTAATGATGCTTTAGTGATACCTAGAATTACAGGCTTAGCTGTAGCCATGTTTCCACGTACAGCAAGGATTTTTTTGTTTTCATCTGTGAATTTGTGGATATCAACTAATGAACCTGGAAGTAAGTCAGTGTCTCCAGCATTGATTACACGTACTTTTCTTAACATTTGACGTACCATAACCTCAACGTGTTTATCACTGATTTCTACCCCTTGCATACGGTAAACTTTTTGTACCTCAGTTAATAAGTAACTTTGTACAGCTTCTAATCCAGCAATTGATAGTAATTCTTTTGGTTCAATAGAACCTTCTGTTAAAGCTTGACCACGTTTAACTTTGTCGTCTTCTTTAACTAACATACGGCTTGCACCATAGTCTTGATATTCTCTTTCTTCACCGATTTCACTTAATACATAAATTCTACGTACGTGATTATTATCGATTTCAACTTTTGTAACTGTTCCATCTACTTCTGAGATTAATGCCTTACCTTTTGGATTACGTGCTTCAAATAACTCTTGAATACGAGGTAAACCTTGAGTGATATCGGCACCGGCAACCCCACCTGTGTGGAACGTACGCATTGTAAGCTGTGTACCAGGTTCTCCGATTGATTGAGCGGCAATTGTACCAACTGCTTCCCCAACTTCTACTTTTTCACCTGTAGCTAAGTTTTTACCATAACATTTCTCACAAACTCCGTGACGAGAGTTACATGTAAATGCTGATCTGATTACAACACTTTCGATTCCAGCTGCTTCAATTTCTTTAGCTGTATCTAGAGTGATTAATTGACCATCTTCAACGATAACTTTTCCTGTCTCTGGGTGAATAACAGTTTCTTTACTGTATCTACCTTCAAGACGTTCTTGTAAGCTTTCAATTTCATCTGTTCCGTTTTTCAGTGCAGCAACTCTTAATCCACGAGATGTACCACAGTCGTTTTCACGAACGATAACATCTTGTGCAACGTCTACAAGACGACGAGTTAAGTAACCTGAGTCGGCTGTCTTAAGCGCAGTATCGGCAAGACCTTTACGCGCACCGTGAGAAGAGATGAAGAACTCTAATACTGTTAATCCTTCTTTAAATGATGAACGTACAGGCATTTCCATGATACGTCCTGATGGAGATGCCATCAGACCACGCATTCCGGCTAACTGTGTAAAGTTTGACGCGTTACCACGGGCTCCAGAGTCACTCATCATGTAAATTGGGTTTGTAGCTGGAAGAGAGTCCATAAGTTGATCTTGGATAATATCTTTTGCTTTTGCCCATTGAGCAATAACGTTTTGATATCTTTCTTCTTCAGTTAATAGACCACGTCTGTATAATGTTGTGATTTTATCAACATTAGATTGTGAGTCTGCTAAGATTTCATATTTATTAGGTAGGACGAATACGTCACTTACCCCTACTGTAATACCAGCTCTTGAAGAGTACTTAAATCCTAAATCTTTCATTCTGTCTAACATCATAGATGTTTCAGTAATATGGAATCTGTTAAAGATTTCAGAAATGATTTTTGATAGGAAACCTTTTTTGAATGGTGTTACAGCTTCTTGTTCAGCTATGTATGCTTTTAATCCGCCTTCTGATAAGTCAGATGGCGCTACGAAATATTTATCAGGAGTTGCTGATTCTAAATTATCTTTTGTTGGTTCGTTTAGATATGGGAATCCTTCTGGTAATATATCGTTAAAGATTACTTTACCAATTGTAGTAACAAGTAATTTTTTGTTTTGTTCTTCTGTGAACGTTGGGTTTTCAAATGATTTAGCTGCGATACCAACACGTGAGTGAAGGTGAATATATCCATTTTGGTATGCTATTCTTGCTTCATCGGCGTCTTTAAAAATCATACCTTCCCCTACTGCTCCAGGTCTTTCTAGTGTTAGGTAGTAGTTACCTAATACCATATCCTGAGATGGTGTAACTACTGGTTTACCATCTTTAGGGTTAAGGATGTTTTGAGCAGCTAGCATTAGCATACGTGCTTCTGCTTGCGCTTCTTTTGATAAAGGTACGTGAACGGCCATTTGGTCACCATCGAAGTCGGCGTTAAACGCTGTTGTTACAAGAGGGTGAAGACGAATTGCACGTCCTTCTACTAAGATTGGTTCGAATGCTTGGATACCTAATCTGTGAAGAGTTGGGGCACGGTTAAGTAATACTGGGTGCTCACGAATAATATCTTCTAAGATATCCCACACATGATCTTCCATTCTTTCGATTTGGTTTTTAGCATTTTTAATATTATTAGCTAACTCACGTTTAACTAATTCACGCATTACGAATGGTTTGAATAATTCAAGTGCCATTTCTTTAGGTAATCCACATTGGTACATTTTTAGGTTTGGACCAACTACGATTACTGAACGTCCAGAGTAGTCAACACGTTTACCTAATAAGTTTTGACGGAAACGACCGTGTTTACCTTTTAACATATTAGATAATGATTTTAATGTTCTGTTACCAGGACCTGTTACAGGACGACCACGACGTCCGTTATCTATTAATGCATCAACTGCTTCTTGTAACATACGTTTTTCGTTTTGTACAATTAGCCCTGGTGCTTTAAGTTCAATAAGTTTTTTAAGACGGTTATTACGGTTAATTACACGTCTGTATAAATCGTTTAAGTCACTTGTTGCAAAACGTCCACCATCTAATTGAACCATAGGTCTTAATTCAGGCGGAATAACTGGTAGTACAGTCATAATCATCCATTCTGGTTTATTTCCTGAATGTTTAAACGCTTCGAATACTTCAACACGTTTGATGATTTTTACAACTTTTTGACCAGATTTATAGTTGCTTTCACTTAATTCTTTAAGTTCATTTTTAAGGTCTTTAAGTTCTTTTTCAATATCTAACTCAGCTAATAGATCGCGAATTGCTTCAGCTCCCATTTTAGCTACGAAAGAGTTTGCTCCAAATGTGCTACGCGCTTCACGTACTTCACGCTCAGAAACAATTTGTTTCTTCATGAAGTCAGTTTCACCTGGATCAATAACAATGTAAGAAGCAAAGTAAATTACTTCTTCCAATTGTCTTGGACTAAGGTCAAGTAGAAGACCCATTCTACTTGGAATACCTTTGAAATACCAAATGTGGCTGACTGGGGCAGCTAATTCTAAGTGCCCCATTCTTTCACGACGAACTTTAGCTAAAGTTACGTCAACTCCACATTTATCACATTTAATGTTTTTATATCTAACTCTTTTGTACTTTCCACAAGCACATTCCCAGTCTTTTGTTGGACCAAAAATTCTTTCACAGAATAATCCATCATTTTCTGGTTTTAAAGTTCTATAGTTAATTGTTTCAGGTTTTTTAACCTCTCCATAAGACCAACTTCTGATTTTTTCAGGAGAAGCTAAACTAATTTTCATATATGCAAAATTATTTACGTCTATCAAGGAGCATACCTCCTTTATTTTTTTGTATAAATGCCTTGAATAGTTCTTTGTGATTAATTGTAAAATTTATATTATTCTTCATCAGTATCATCTTCAACATCTTCATACTCATCTGTATCTGACATTAAAAGACTAGCTAATGCTTGATATCCTGAAGTTTCTTCACTTGATTCTTCTTCAACTTCTTCTTCTGAATCAGATAGAATTAAGTTAGCTAAACTTTGATATCCATTTTCAGTATTTTCTTTTGAAGCTTTTTCAGTTTCAGTAGCTTCTTCTTCGTTGTGGTTGTGGTGGTGTGATTCGTGGAAATCAATTGTATCTCCTAAATCTATATCACCCATATCAACTTCGTTATCTTCATTATCCATTACTCTGAAGTCCATACCTAGTGCTTGAAGTTCTTTCATAAGTACTCGGAATGATTCAGGAACTCCTGGACGTGGAATGTTTTCACCTTTAACGATAGCTTCGTATGTTTTAACACGACCATTAGTATCATCTGATTTGTACGTTAAGATTTCTTGAAGAGTATATGCAGCACCATAAGCTTCAAGTGCCCATACCTCCATCTCACCAAATCTTTGTCCACCGAATTGAGCTTTACCTCCAAGTGGTTGTTGAGTTACTAATGAGTATGGTCCAATTGAACGAGCGTGAAGTTTATCATCAACCATGTGTGCAAGTTTAATCATGTACATTACCCCTACAGATACACGGCTGTCGAATGGTTCACCTGTACGCCCATCATAAAGAACTGTCTTAGCATCTTTAGCCATTCCAGCTTCCGCAACTGTAGACCAAACATCTTCATCAGTAGCACCATCAAATACTGGTGTAGCTACGTGGATTCCTAGTTGTTTAGCAGCCATACCTAAGTGTAGCTCTAATACTTGTCCAATGTTCATACGAGATGGAACCCCAAGTGGGTTTAACATTACGTCAACTGGTGTACCATCTGGTAGATAAGGCATATCTTCTTCTGGTAAGATATTTGAGATAACCCCTTTGTTACCATGACGACCGGCCATTTTATCCCCTACACGGATTTTACGTTTTTGGACGATAAATACACGTACAAGTTCATTTACACCGTTAGGTAATTCGGCACCATCTTCACGTTTAAAGATTTTAACATCGGCAACTACTCCATCCGCACCATGAGGTACACGTAATGAAGTATCACGTACTTCTTTAGATTTAGCTCCAAAGATAGCATATAATAATTTTTCTTCTGGAGTTTGTTCAGTTAATCCTTTCGGTGTAACTTTACCTACTAAGATATCTCCATCTTTAACTTCAGCCCCAATACGGATAATTCCACGTGCATCTAGGTTTCTAAGTGCATTTTCACCTACGTTTGGAATTTCACGAGTAATCTCTTCTGGCCCAAGTTTGGTATCACGAGCATCTGTTTCATATTCTTCTACGTGAATAGAAGTATAAACATCATCTTTTACAAGACGTTCACTCATGATAACAGCATCCTCATAGTTATATCCATCCCAGTTTACGAATGCTACTACAAGGTTTTTACCTAAAGCTAATTCTCCTTTATCCATAGATGGTCCATCTGCAAGGATATCTTTAGGCTCTACTCTATCACCAACTTTAACGATTGGTTTTTGGTTGTATGCTGTAGAGTGGTTAGAACGTACGAATTTGTGAATTACGTAAGTATCTAAGTCACCTTTAATTTCTTTACCTTCTAGAGTTTCAATACGACGTACTTTAATTTTCGCTCCATCTACGTATTCAACGATACCTGGGTATTTAGCGATAACCGCAGCTCCTGAGTCACGTGCTGCAAGGTGCTCCATACCTGTACCAACGAATGGTGCTTCAGTAATCATTAATGGTACTGCTTGACGTTGCATGTTCGCTCCCATTAGGGCACGGTTAGAGTCGTCATTCTCTAAGAACGGAATACATGCAGTCGCAGCAGAAACTACCTGTTTAGGTGATACGTCCATGAAGTTCATCATTTCACGAGGTTTAACTGTGTTATCTCCCCTGAAACGACATACTACTTCTTCATCTACGAAGTAACCTTTTTCATCAACATTGGCAGTTGATTGTGCCACTACGTATTTATCTTCTTGATCAGCTGTTAAATATTGTACGTTTTCAGTTACGTACGGACGACCTTCTCCATCAAATTCAACTTTTCTATATGGAGTCATAATGAATCCAAATTCATTTATACGAGCAAATGATGAAAGTGAGTTTATAAGACCGATGTTTGGTCCCTCTGGAGTTTCAATCGGACACATACGCCCATAGTGTGAGTAGTGAACGTCACGTACTTCCATTCCAGCACGTTCCCTTGTTAAACCACCAGGCCCAAGTGCAGATAAACGACGTTTGTGAGTAAGCTCACTTAATGGGTTTACTTGGTCCATGAATTGTGAAAGTTGAGAACTTCCAAAGAATTCTTTGATAATTGCTGTAACTGGTCTTACGTTAATTAATTGTTGTGGAGTAATTTCATTTGTATCTTGAATACTCATACGTTCACGCACAACACGTTCCATACGAGAAATACCTACACGAATTTGGTTTTGTAATAATTCACCGATACAACGTAGACGACGGTTACCAAGGTGGTCGATATCATCTACACGTCCGATTAATTCAAATTCGAATCCATCGTTATTTCTACGAGTTCTGATTAATAATAGGTAGTAGTTAATACTTGCTACGATATCAGCAATTGTTAATGTTAGAACATCTTTATTAGGTGCTCCATTACCAATTACGTGTAATACTTGATCATCAGTTAATTCATCGATATCATAGTCATTACCTACTTTAACTTGGTTTACAATTTTGAATAATTGTAATTTCAGGCTATCACTTCCATCAAGACTTTCATTCATATCGAATTCAACTACGTTAGCTGTAGTTCCTAATTCTTCATAAATTCCATCAATGATTTCACGTGTTAATTTAGTACCTTTTTCTACTAAAATTTCTCCTGTTTCTGTATCAACGATTGGCTCTACTAGAATTTGGTTTTCTAGACGTTCACCAACGTGAAGTTTGTTATTTAATTTATAACGTCCTACTTTAGCAAGGTCATATCTTCTTGGATCGAAGAATCTACCGTGTAAAGTTGCTTTTGCAGTTTCTACGTTAGCTGGTTCTCCAGGACGTAATTTATCATAAATTACTTTTAACGCAGTTCCTGTGTCTAGGTTTTCATCTTTTTCTAATGTGTTTAATAGTTCTGTATCTTCCCCGAATAATTTAATAATAGATTCGTCAGATTCAAAACCTAATGCTCTAATAAGCGTTGTTAAAGGAATTTTTCTAGTTCTGTCAATACGAGCGTAAACTAATCCTTTAATATCCTTTTCAAATTCCAACCAAGCTCCTCTGTTAGGAATAACAGTTGTTTTATAGGCATTTGGAATATTTTTTACTTTAAGTTTGTCATCTTCTGTAAAATATACAGAAGGCGAACGTACTAATTGAGATACAATTACACGTTCTGCACCATTGATGATAAACGTTCCAGTTTCAGTCATCAATGGTAATTCACCCATAAATACTTCTTGTTCTTTAATTTCGTCACGTTCTTTATTAATTAAACGTACGCGCACTCTTAAAGGTGCTGAATATGTAGCGTCACGTTCTTTAGACTCATCAACATCATATTTAGGAGTTCCTAATTTATAGTCGATAAATTCTAAACTTAATTTATCATTATTACCTTCTATTGGTGATACATCTTTAAAAACATCTTTTAGACCAGTTTCTAAAAATTTATCATAAGATAATGTTTGAATTTCAATTAAGTCCGGTAAATCAATTACCTCTGATATTCTAGCATAGCTACGTCTTTGTCTGTGCTTACCAAATTTAACTTTTTGCAACTGTGTCACCTCTCAGCTTTTCTCTTAAAAACTAAAAAGAAAATATATACATTTTCTCTTACTTACTTATATAATTTTGGCAATTCTATCTAAAAGAAAATAGAATTACTTGCAATATATCATTTTATCATAATCGTAGCAAGTTGTCAATTATTTTACGGCTTTCAGGATATAGTAACCCTTATTTTTCGTAACTACTTCTACCATTGAAAAAGTATCTTCTAATAATTTTTTACAACTAGCCATTCCTTGTTTTTTTTGTATAACCACCCAAAGCTCTCCTTGAGTATTCAGATGTTTATAACTATCCGTCATTATTTTATGTACAATTTTTTTCCCAGCTCTTATTGGTGGGTTTGTTAAAACTATATCAAAATTTCCTTCAACATTGTCAAAGGAACTACTTTCCAATACTTCTACTTCATTTTCTATTTTATTAAGTTCAATATTTTTTTTAGATAACTCTAATACTCGATTATTTACATCTACCATAGTAAACTTAAATGTCTGGTATTTTTTCGCTAGAAATATAGATATGACTCCATAGCCGCATCCAATATCCGCTACCTTAGCATTTTCTTTATCAGTAGTAAAACTTTCTAACATTGTTTTAGTTCCAAAGTCTACACTCTCTTTAGAAAATACTCCATTATCTGTATAAAATTTCAAATTCTCATTCGCTATTATTGAGTTGATAATTTTTTCACGACTTTCCGTCGTCGGATTATTTGTATAATAATGTTCCATAATAAAGACACCTCTTAAAATGAAAGAAAATAGTATATCCCATAGCTAGACACTTGAGATATACTATTTTTGTTATTATCATCGTATCAAATATTCTCAAATAGAATATTATTGTTTATTTACATCTATCTTTTTATCTACTTAGAATAGAAATTATTTAACTTCTACAGTTGCTCCAACTTCTTCTAATTTAGCTTTGATTTCTTCAGCTTCTTCTTTAGAAACTCCTTCTTTAAGTGTTGCTGGCGCACCATCAACTTTTTCTTTAGCTTCTTTTAGTCCGTCTCCAGTGATTTCACGAACAACTTTGATTACTTTAATTTTTGAGTCTCCAGCGTTAGCTAAAACTACGTCAAATTCAGTTTTTTCTTCAGCAGCTCCAGCAGCAGCTCCACCAACTACAGCTACAGGTGCAGCAGCAGTTACTCCGAATTCTTCTTCAATTGCTTTTACTAAGTCGTTTAATTCTAAAACTGACATTTCTTTGATAGCGTCTAAAATTTGTTCTTTAGTCATTATAAATTTCCTCCGATTTTTAAATTATATGTTTTTAATATTTTTTTATTTATTAAGCTTCTTGTTCAGCTTTTTGGTCTGCAACAGCTTTAACAGCTAAAGCAGTATTGCGCATTGGCGCTGTTAATACAGATAGTAACATTGAAAGTAATCCTTCGCGACTTGGTAATGTAGCGATAGCTTTAATTTCAGCTTGATCTGCAACTTTTCCTTCTATAACACCAGCTTTTAGTTCTAAGTTTTCGTGTTCTTTAGCGAAATCGTTTAAAACTCTAGCAGGAGCTACAGCATCGTCTGTTGAGAAAGCAAAAGCATTTGGTCCAGTTAGAACTTCGTCTAATCCTTCAATTCCTGCTTGCTCCATCGCACGACGAACTAATGAGTTTTTATAAACTTTAAAAGTTAAACCTTCGTTACGCATGTTGTTACGTAATTCTGTTACTTCCGCAACGTTTAATCCACGGTAGTCAGCAATAACAACTGAAGAACTTGCTTTAATTTCTTCTGCGATTTGATTTACTAACTCTTGTTTTCTCTCAATAGCTTTTGACATTGAACTTCCTCCTAAGTAGATTTATCAATTTCAGTACCATTAAAAAAACCTTCTTGCATGCGAGAACATACAAAAAGGCACATAAGTTTCTTTTCGAATTTTGTCCTCGGTAGGTTAATTAAGGATTTCTCCCCCTACTGTCTACGGTACATTTTCAACTGACTTAATTATTCTAATATATATAATTTCATTTGTCAATAGTTTTTTTAAACTTTTTTTCAAACTTCTTTAAAAATGACTTCGTCTCTTTCAAGACGTTTTCTATTCTATCATCTACTTCGCCCTTTGTCAAGGTGTTTTTTACAACATCTTAACCTCACTACTAA
>CALHQV010000122.1 GCA_938038035.1 uncultured Gemella sp.
TTAATTTTTGTGTTATGAGTTGAATTTTTATGAATTTATATTATAATGGAATAGAGAACAAAAAAGGAGAATGTTATGCCTAATAATATTTTAGAAGAATTAAAAACAAAATTTGAAGATTTTGCAAGCGAGTTAGAAAATATTGAACCTGAAAAAGTTGATTTAACTCAAATTGACAGATTAATTGCATTAGTAGAAGAATTAGATAACGAAATTAAAACTATAAAATAATAGTAGAATTGGATAAGCTGAAGTGGGAGTGTTTTGCTTTTACTCAGCTTATCTTTATGAATGAGGACATGATGAAAAATAAAAACAAAAAAAGATTAAACGTCTTACTTACAATAAAAAAAATTGGTATTAATGGTGAGGGGATAGGATATTATAAAAAGAAAATTACTTTTGTAAAAGGTGCTTTACCTGATGAGGTGATTGTTTGTGAAATAGTTGAGGAGACACCAAAATACATTATTGGGAAACTTGTTAAAGTAAAAGAACCAAGCCCTTATAGAGTAGAAATTAAACGCGAATATGCAGAAAGTGGAGCATACGGTTTAGCTCATGTTAGTTATGAAAAACAATTAGAATATAAACGTACAATTTTATTAGATGCATTTGATAAGTATTATAGACTACCAAAACCTGATAAATTAGTTCTAAAAACATTAGCGAGTCCCGTAACAGAGGGGTATCGTAATAAAAACCAATTTCCACTAGCTGTTAGAAATGGACGAGTTATTGCTGGTCTATATAAAGAAGGTTCTAATGATTTAGTAGAAATTAATGAAGATTTAGCATTACATGAGAATGGTAATAAAATAACAAACTTAGCTAAGAAGTTACTAGGAAAATATAAAGTAGAGATCTCTACAAATAAAAAGAATTATGGTGTGAAATATATTGCAACAAGAACTTCATTTTATAATGGGGATGTTCAAGTAACTTTCGTTGCTAATACTGATAAGATTAAGAATATGGATAAGGTCGTTAATGAACTTAAGCGTGAAAGAATTGTTAAAAGCATAATACTAAATATCACTAATGACAAAGATCACTTGGTAATGGGAACAGAAAGTGTTACATTGTATGGTTCAGATTATATCGTTGAAAAAATAGGAGATATTAAGTATGAACTTTCAGCTAAGTCATTCTTCCAATTAAATCCACCAGCAACTAAAAAACTTTATGATAAAGTAGTTGAGTTTGCTGCGTTGAAAGAAACAGATGTTGTATTAGATGCATATTGTGGAGTTGGAACAATTGGGCAATATGTTAGCCGTAACTGTAAAGAAGTATACGGTGTTGATATTATTCCAGCTGCGATTGAAGACGCTAATGACAATGTTAAATTAAACAACCTAAAAAACTGTACTTATGTTGCAGGAGATGCTAATAAAATAGTTCCACGTTGGAAGAAAAAAGGAATCAACTTTGATGTTGCAATAGTAGATCCACCGCGCGTAGGTCTTGGACCATTAGCTAAAAACTTATTAGCAGTTGACGCTAAGAAAATTGTCTATGTGAGCTGTAATCCATCTACATTAGCACGTGACTTAAAAGTTTTAACAAGAAAATATAAAATTAGACGTATTCAACCAGTAGATATGTTCCCAGGAACAGCAGCTGTTGAAGCGGTAGTTGAATTAATCAGAAAATAATTTCTAGAGGGAAAATTATGAATAGTTTCGAACAATTGAAAAAAGAAATAATGGCAGATAATGATAATAAAAAATACACGGATGAAGGAATAGAACCGTTATTTTCAGCCCCAAGTACAGCTAAAATATTAATCGTAGGTCAAGCACCTGGTATTAAAGCTCAAGAAAGTAAGATCTTCTTTAATGATAAAAGTGGGGTTAAACTTCGTGAGTGGATGGGAATAGATGATGAAATATTTTATAAATCTGGTTTAGTAGGTGTAGTACCGATGGATTTTTATTATCCAGGTAAAGGTAAAAGTGGGGATTTACCACCAAGAAAAAACTTTGCCAAAAAATGGCATTCAAAAGTTTTAGAACTTATGCCTAATCTCGAACTTATTATTCTTGTGGGAAAATATGCGCAAGATTATTACTTGGGAAATGATAAGAAACAGAATCTAACAGAAACTGTATATAATTATAAACAGTACTTACCACGTTATTTCCCAATTGTTCATCCTTCACCATTGAATTTCCGTTGGCATAATAAAAATCCATGGTTTATTGAAGAAGTGGTACCTGAATTACAAAGAAGGATGAAGGAAATACTAGAAAGACAACTCTGAAAAGAGTTGTTTTTTTAGTTACTGCAGAATTTTAGTTACCAAATATGTAACATTTGGGGAAATATTTAATGTTATTAGTATAAAATAATACAATTTTGTAATCTTTCTAAATGAATACTTTCTTTTATTATATA
>CALHQV010000123.1 GCA_938038035.1 uncultured Gemella sp.
AAGGAGAATGATTATGAAAATTTTATTTGCAGGAGCTGGGGCATTAGGATCGAGATTTGGATATATGTTATTTAAAAATAATGAAGATGTAACTTTTGTTGATACTTGGGGAGAGCACGTTGAAAAAATAAGAAATAAAGGACTAAAGGTAATTATTGATGAGGTTGATTTAGGAAACTACTATATTCCAATATATAAACCAGAGCAGATTTCAGGGAAGTATGATGTTATTTTTGTAGCTACTAAATCAATGCAGTTAAGACCAATGTTAGATAGTGTGAAGCATCTTTTTCATGAGGATACTAAAATTGTTTGTATATTAAATGGTCTTGGGCATGTGGAAACACTAAAGGATTATGTGAAAGAAGAAAATATTTTAATAGGTGTTACGGTATGGACTAGTGGTCTTGGTGGACCAGGAATATTGGAAGCTCATGGAACAGGGAAAATAGAATTAAAACAGGTTAAAGAGATTAACCTAGATAGAACATTATCTTTAGTAGAAAGATTTAACGAAGCTGGATTAAATATTAAGTATTCAGCTGATACCTATCAATCAATCTGGCATAAAGCTGGATTAAACTGTGTCCTAAATTCATTTTGTACTTTAATTGATTGTAATATTAATCAGTATGGAAGTTATGATAAGAATTTACAATTGACGAGAGCAGTTTTGAATGAGGTAACAGCTGTAGGAAGAGCAGAAGGAGTAGATGTAAAACAAGAGGTTATAGAGAACAATATTAAGAATATCTTCCCATTGGATATTGCCGGTGCACATTATCCTTCTCTTTATCAAGATATGAAAAATGGTCGGCTTACTGAGATTGATTTCTTAAATGGGGCGATTTCGAGATTAGGAAAAATTCATAATATTCCAACTCCTGTTTGTGATGTTATTACATTAATGATTCACTCTAAGGAGTTCATCAATAATAATAAATAATAGGATTATAAAAGGGATGCTAAAAGGCTCCAAGTAGAGAAATATCAATGTTTTACTTGTATTTTTCTGTCAAAAAAGGTATAATAGTTCGTATGTTCAATTTGTCTATTTTTGAATAGGAGGAAAAGATATGTCATTAGAAATTAATAATGAATTTGGTCATGTTTCTATAAGTGATGATGTTATTGCATCAGTAGCTGGTGGAGCAGCTGTAAGTTGCTACGGGATTATAGGAATGGCTAGTAAAAATCAAGTTAAAGATGGAATTACAGAAATTTTACGTAAAGAAAATTACGCAAAAGGAATTAAAGTAAAAAAAGACGAAGATAAACTTGTTATTGATTTATATATAATTGTTATGTATGGAACAAAAATTTCAGAAATAGCAAACAATGTTCAATCTTCAGTTAAATATCAAATAGAAAAAACACTAGGTGTTAAAGTAGATGAAATTAACATTTACATTCAAGGCATCAAGGTAAATAAATAGGAGGAAAGATAGTGGAGAAAATTAACGGACTTGTTTTAGCTGAAATGATCGACTTAGGATCGAAAAATTTAGCTAAAAATGCAGAAAAAATAAACGCATTGAACGTTTTCCCTGTACCAGATGGTGATACAGGAACAAATATGAATCTTTCGATGTCATCAGGTGCAAAAGAAACGGCTGCAAATGTTGTTGAAAACATCGGTGAATTAGGTAAATCTTTTTCTAAAGGTTTATTAATGGGTGCACGTGGAAACTCTGGTGTTATCCTTTCTCAACTATTTAGAGGGATGTCTCAATATATCGCTGATAAAAAGGAAGTTAATGCAAAAGAATTTGCTGAAGCTATTCAAAATGGTGTAAGTATTGCATATAAAGCGATAATTAAACCTGTAGAAGGAACAATCCTAACAGTTGCACGTGAAGCAGCAGAAGCTGGACTTAAAGCAGCAGAAAATACTACTTCTGTAGTAGAAGTAATGGAAGCTATATATGCTGAAGCCCAAGCGTCACTAAAAAGAACACCTGAATTATTACCAATCTTAAAAGAAGTTGGTGTAGTAGATTCAGGAGGTCAAGGTCTTGTTTGTGTATATCAAGGATTTGTTGCTGCACTGAAAGGTGAAAAAATCGAAGGTTTAGAAGCGGTAGAAACTAATCTTGTTGACATGCAATTTGAAGATAATCATGATATGGACTTCATGAATCCTGAAGATATAGTATACGGATTCTGTACAGAATTCACTGTACGTCTTGATAAAGAGAAAAAAGAATTTAATGAAGATAAATTCCGTGAAGATATGAGTAAATTTGGGGATTCATTATTAGTTATTTCTGATAGTGAGTTTGTAAAAATTCACGTACACACAGAAACTCCAGGAGATGTGTTCAACTATGGGCAACAATACGGAGAACTTATAAAAATTAAATCTGATAATATGAGAGAACAACACCGTGAAGTTCTTAGAAAACAAGAAGCTAAACAAACTACAGCTCCAAAAGAGTTAAAAGAACAAGCGATGATTTCTATTTCTATGGGAGCTGGCTTAAGTAAAGTTTTAACTTCTATGGGAGTTGATTATATCGTAGAAGGTGGACAAACGATGAATCCATCTACTGAAGATATCATGAAAGCTATAAAAGAAGTTAATGCTAAAAATATCTTTATTTTCCCAAATAACAAAAATATCCAACTTGCAGCAAAACAAGCTGCTGAGTTAGCAGAAGAAAATGTTTTTGTTGTTGAAAGTAAAACAGCACCTCAAGGGCTTGCTGCGGTAATGGTATACAATCCACAAGCAGCAGCTGAAGAAAACTTTGCAAATATGCAAGAAGTTTTATCTACGGTAAGTACTTTAGAAGTTACCCATGCTGTTCGTGATACTAACATTGAAGGTGTTGAAATTAAGAAAGATGAATTCATGGGAATTAGAAATGGTAAAATTGTAGTTTCTAATCTATCACTTAATACAGTATTAGAAGAATTATTAGAAAAATCACTTGATGAAGATTCTGAAATTGTTACACTTTACCTTGGTGAAGAAAGTACTGAAGAATATACTGATTTCTTAGAGCAATTAATCGAAGAGAAATATCCTGATGTAGAAGTAGAACTTATTGAATCAGGACAACCAGTATATCCATATATTATTGGGGTTGAATAATAAGTAAATGTTAAATTAAAAAAGTAGCATTAGTCTAAAATAGATTAATGCTACTTTAAAGTTGATAGAGTAAAATATCAATATACTAATCATAAGGCATTAAAGCAAAATAGATTATAATTGGAAAGGAGAAAACATGGTTGATATAATTATTGCATTATTATTAGCTGCAGGTGCGTACTTAGGATACAAACGTGGGTTAATCATGCAAATTTTTTATCTAGGAACAATTATAATAGGTTATGTAGTATCAATGTTATTCAGTTCAAGATTAGCATATTTATTTACAAGTATGATACCAATTCCAACTGATGTTACAGATGGTTTAGAAGGAATATATAAAGGATTAAATATTCCAACTGCATATTACCGAATAGTGTCATTTATTGTATTGTTTATTGTAATTCGATTAATAATACAAATACTAGCACAAACATTAGGAGTTGTTAGAAAATTACCGTTAATAAAAATAACGGATAGATATTTAGGAGCTATTTTAGGATTTGTGGAAATCTATTTAATAGTTTTCGTAGTATTATATCTAGTAACGGTATTGCCTACACCAGACTGGAAGATAGCGATATTTAAAGATTCAGTGTTACCAGACTATATAATACAAAACACACCAGTGTTATCTAAACAGTTTATTAGTTTATTCTTTAATAAATAATTGAAAGAATCGGAGTACGTAAAGTACTTCGATTTTTTTGTAAACTTAAACCAGATTATGATTTTAATCGAAAGAAATTGTTTAATGCTTGTATTTAGTGTATAATAGTTTGTGTTATAAAATGATAAAGCATGTAAATATAGATAGAAGGAGTGAGATTAGATTGAATAAAATTACTCAAAAGAAACTTAATTTAGACCTAGTTTTAAAAGATATAGAGAAATATTGTTTCTCAGAGTTATCTTATGAAAAAATAAAAAATTTAGAATATATAACAAATTATGAGAAGTTAGTAGAAGTTCATAAAGAAAACGAAGAAGGATATGACTTACTAAGAAAATATCCAAATGAATTCAAATTAAAAATATTTGATTATAATGCTAGTGTTAAGAAAGCTAAAATTGATAGTGTCCTTTCAGAAAAGGAACTCTTCCATATATTAAGAAATATTATAACTTATGATAGATTTTCTAGAAGATTTGAGAATATTAAATTACAAGAGCATGCTAAGTATCCTAGTTTAACAAAATATGTTGTTAAACTAGATGATTTTAGTGATCTTGAAAGGTATCTAGATAGAATAATAGACGAGGATGGTTATATAAGACCAGACGCTTCGTTAGAACTGAAAAATATCAAAGTAAATATTTCTAAGTTGAAAAACAAAAGTGATCAAATTTTAAAAAATATCTTACGTTCAAATGTTAAAAAATTAACTGAAGCAATTGTTACAAAGAGAAATGACCGTGATGTTATTTTAGTAAAACCAGAATATAAAAATGATTTTGGTGGAATTATCCATGACGAGAGTGCTTCGGGTAATACTTTTTATGTTGAACCAAAAGAAAATGTAGAGATTAATAATGAAATCGGAATACTAAGACGTAAAGAAAGAGAAGAAATACTTAGAATTTTAAAAGAAGCTTCAGAAGTTATTAAAGAAAAAGCTGACGAACTTATAAATTCACTTTGGAATTTCTCGCAAATAGAGTTTATTTTTTCAAAGATGAACTTTTGTGCTAGAAATGGCTTTAATAAACAAAGCATAGTAAATTCACAAGAACTTAATCTAAAGAAAGCATATAATCCATTAATTGATAAAGATGTAGTTGTAAAAAATGATGTTATTCTAGATAATAAAGGAAATTCACTAATAATAACTGGTCCTAACACTGGAGGTAAGACTGTAATATTAAAAACAGTTGGATTATGTGTGTACTTATCACATTTAGGATTTTATATTCCAGCATTAGAGGAATCAATAGTCGGATTTTTTGAAGATGTATTTGTAGATGTGGGAGATGAGCAATCAATTGA
>CALHQV010000124.1 GCA_938038035.1 uncultured Gemella sp.
GATAGGGATTTAAAGAAAATCTTTTTATATTTAGAGGAGAAGGGATATTCAACACAAGACTATTCATGGTTAAATGAAGAATTTATTTCTAGATATATTGATTATTTAAGAGAGAAAGAATATTCTTCTGCGACTCTTTCAAGAACAATCTCTACTGTTCATATTTTTGTAGAGTATTTATGGTTTGAAAAAATTATTCCTAACAGAATAAATATTGATGTTCATATTGACAAAGGTGAACACCAAGATTTAGTGGTTTTTACTAGACATGAAATTTCTAGAATTTTGGATGTTAATACAAAAAATTTAATGGGGTATAGGGATAAAGCTATATTTGAGTTATCATACTCAATTGGTATTAAACCAACTGAGTGTATTAATTTAGAACTTAGAGATGTTAATACAACTATCGGTTATCTAAAATATAGAAAAAAAGACGGATATAGAACAATAGCTCTTAATAAAGAATCTGTTGAAGCTATAGAAAATTATATTGTAGAGTTGAAAAAAGAGTATCCAAACATCAAAGATGACAGTAAGTTATTCTTAAACCATGATGGTGAAGGAATTAGCCGTCAAGGTTTTTGGAAAATATTCAAAAAACGTCAACAAGATTTGGGATTAACCAAAGAATTAAATACTATGAATTTTAGAAATTCTCTAGCTATTCACCTACTTGAAGATAAAGTACCAGCTGAAGAAGTTCAAGAACTTTTAGGTTTAAAAAATATTCATAGTTTAAAATTATATTTCTCTAGTCTAGAGGGAAATAAATCGAAAAGAATGATGACGAATCATCCAAGAAAAACGATTAATTAAAGGAAAAAATAAATGTATAATGTTAACTTAGAGGTTTTTCAAGGTCCACTTGATTTACTTTTGCATTTAATTGAAAAGATGGAGATTGATATTTATAATATACCTATAGCTCGTTTAACAGAGAGTTATTTGGATTATATAAATAATAGTGATGAATTTTCATTGGAAAATGCAGAAGAATATATTGTGATGGCAGCCACATTGCTACATATAAAAAGTAAAAATTTGCTACCTAAGTTCGATGATGAAACTATAGAAGATGAAGAAGATTTAGTGCAACAACTTCTTGATTATAAAAATTATAAAGAACTTAGTGAGAAACTTGATAATCTTCAGAAGATTAGAGCTCAATTTTTAGATAAAGAGAGTATGAATATTGAAGTCGAGGGTAGTGTTGAAACCCTAAGAATGCCTTCTTCGAAGTTATTAAGAGCGATGGAAAATATTCTTAGATCTTTTGAAGATAAGGAAAATGAAGTATCTTTAGTAAGTTATCGAAGAGAAATATCTTTCGAACAAGTGAAAGAAGAACTAGTCAATAAGTTTAAAAACAAAAGAAATATATCATTTTTTGATTTGATTAAATCATATCCTCAAAAGAACGAGGTTGTTTTAGTGTTTATGGGGATATTAGCGATGATTAAAGATCAAGAGTTGCTATGTGTTGACAATGATAGTGAAATCATTCTAGAATATAAATCAAAGGAAAATTAATATGCTATTAGATGAGATAAAAAAAATAATTGAGGCTTTACTTTTTATGAAAGGTGAAGAAGGGCTTAATATTGAATATTTCTCTACTTTTATGGAAGTTGAGCCTCATGAAGCTGAAAATATGCTTAATGTTTTTTGTGAAGAGTACAATAATGCTAATAATTCTTTAATTATTAAGAAGTTTGGTACAACTTATAAAATGTTATTAAGAGAAGAAATGGCTGAGGTTATTAAGAAAGCTGTTATTTCTAAAAACCTTGTTAAGCTATCTAAAGCTTCTTTAGAGACTTTAGCGATTATTGCATATAATCAACCGATAACAAAAGTTCAAATTGATAAAATAAGGGGTGTAAGTAGTGATTCTATATTACACTCTCTTGTTAGTAAGGAGCTTATTGTTTCTAATAAAACATTAGATACTATTGGTAAACCAAAGCTATATGAAACAACTGATATATTTTTAGATGTTTTTGGATTAGAGAGTTTAGAGCAATTACCGAAATCGGAAATTGTTAGTAGTGAAGAAATAAATAAATTTTTACAAAATTAGGAGGATAAGATGGCAGAAAGATTGCAAAAATTAATAGCTGCATCAGGATATACATCAAGAAGAAAGGCTGAACAGCTTATTCTAGATGGTAAAGTAAGTGTTAACGGAGAAGTAGTCAAGGAATTAGGTGTTAAAGCTGAACCAAGTGACATTATTATTGTTGAAGGAGTACGTTTATTAAAAGAGAATAAGAGATATTACTTATTCTACAAACCAGAAAAAGTAATTACTTCAATGTCTGATGAAAAGGATCGTACGTGTGTAAAAGACTTTTTTGAAAATGTTAATGAACGTGTAGTACCTGTTGGAAGATTAGACTACGATACTTCAGGTGCACTTATTATGTCTAATGACGGTGAGTTTATTAATTTAATAACACACCCTAAACACAAGATTAAGAAGACATATGTTGCAAAAATTAATGGTAAATTAGAAGATAATCACCTGAGAATACTTCGCAATGGGGTTAGAATCGATAATTATAAAACTGCTAAAGCGGAAGTTAATGTTGTTAAAAACAAAAACAAGAGTGGTAATACTTTGGTTAAATTAACAATACATGAAGGGAAAAATCGCCAAGTAAGAAGAATGTTTGAAGCATTAGGGTACGAGGTAATTAAATTAAAACGTGAATCTATAGAAGATTTAACTCTTGAAGGTCTTAAAAAAGGTGAGTATAGACCTCTTACAATTCATGAAGTAAAAAGGCTTATCAATAAGGCTAAAAATGGAGAGAAGTAATTAATTAGGAAGTGATGTATAGTGGCAGAGAGAGTTTTAATAATAGATGACGAGGAAAGAATTAGAAAATTATTAACTATGTATCTTGAAAAAGAAGGATATATAGTTGATGAAGCTAGTAATGGTCATGATGGTTTAGAAAGATTGAAATATATGGACTATTCTTGTGTACTTCTAGATGTTCAATTACCTATGTTAAATGGAAAATCTATTTTATCAGAGCTTAGAAAAACTAAGGCGACACCTGTAATAATTATGTCTGCTCAAGCAGATGAACAAAGTAGGGTTGAAGGATTTGAGTTAGGTGCGGATGACTATGTTGTTAAGCCGTTTAGTCCAAGAGAACTTATGTTAAGGGTAAATGCGATTCTTCAACGAACGAAACGTAGTGTTTTTTATACTCCAGAACTTTACGCAAAAGATGTTCTTGTATTTCCTGGATTAATAATTGATGTAAATTCACATAAAGTTATTGTTGATGATACTGAAGTATTATTAACACCGAAAGAGTTTGATCTTTTATTATTCCTGGCTAAATCACCGGATAAAGCATTTAAACGTAATGAGATACTACGTGCTGTTTGGGATTATGATTTCTACTCAGATCTAAGAACAGTGGACACGCATATTAAGCGAGTTAGGAAAAAATTTGATAAAATATCTCCGATAGTTGCTCAGATGATTGTTACTGTTTGGGGTATAGGATATAAATTTGATACATCACAAAATAGTCTATAAAAGGAGAATATATGCTAGCATTTTATAGAAATTTAGCAAAGTTAACTAGAACTGCAAGTAAAATAGCAGGAAAAAAGGGAACGGATTTACCAGGTAAGGTATTAAGAAAAGTAAATGATAATGTCCTTACTAAATTAGCTAGTGATTTCGATGAAATTGTTTTTGTAACAGGGACTAATGGAAAAACGACAACATCGAATCTTATAGGTCATACTTTAAGATCTGCTGGTGAAAATTTTATTAATAATTTTGAAGGGGCAAATATGTTAGATGGTATTATATCAACGTTTGCTATTCAAGGGAGAAATAATACTAAATTAGCCATTATTGAAATTGATGAAGGTTCTATTAAACGTGTTATGAAATATATTACACCGACAAAATTTGTTATCAATAATTTCTTTAGAGATCAAATTGATAGATTTGGAGAGATTGATACTCTTATTGCGACAATTGGTGAACAACTTGAAGGTAAAAATATTCAGTTAATCTTAAATAGTGATGATCCTTTTGTTACAAGACTTTCTAAGTATGGTGAGGATAATATTTATTTTGGAATTGCAAAGGATGCATATCAATTTTCTGATTTTGGAATTTCTGAATCCAAATTCTGTCCGAATTGTGGTATGGAGTTGATTTATGATCATGTTCACTATAGTCAACTTGGATTTTATCATTGTTCTAAATGTGATTTTGAACATCAAAGTGTAAAATACGAAGTAACAAAAGCAACTGTTGAGCCTTTTATTAATATGAGTATTAATAATGGAGAAGTAATTGAAACGAAACTTGCTGGAGATTATAATATTTATAATCTACTTGCCGCTTATTCTTTATTAAAAGAATTAGGGTTATCAGAAGACAAAATTAAAAAAGGTTTAGGAACATATACTCCTACTAATGGACGAATGCAAAGTATAAGTTTTGCAAATGGATCTACAGTGTTATTAAATCTTGCGAAAAATCCAGCTGGATTAAATGCATCACTAGCAATAGCTAATTCGATTAATGAGGAAATAAATTACTTATTAGTACTTAATGATAATGGTGCTGATGGAATTGATATATCATGGATATGGGATACAGACTTTGATATATTATTAGGTCAAAATATTAACAATATTGTATGTTCAGGAAAAAGAGCAAAAGAATTAGCATTGAGATTAAAATATTGTGGAATTAACGCTAATGTTGTAGTGAATGAGGATATACCAGAAGCTGTAGCTCAACTTAAAAGTTATAATGAAAAGTATGCAATTGCTATTCCGAATTACACAGCTTTAGTAGAAACTCAAAGAGAATTGGAGAAATAATTCTATGGATTTAAAATTATATCATTTTATGCCAGATAAATTAAATTTATATGGAGATATAGGTAATGTTATCGCATTAAAGAAACGTTGTGAATGGCGTGGAATTAACCTTGAGATTGAAAATATTACTTCAACAGATGGAGTGAAATTAACAGATTGCGATATGTTTTTTATTGGAGGAGGATCTGATAGAGAGCAGTGCATAGCGACAGAGCAATTTAGTAAGATTAAGAATGAGTTCAAGTCTGCTATTGAAGATGGGATTCCAGCTCTTACTATTTGTGGTGGTTATCAATTTCTTGGTGAGTACTATAAAACTGTAGATGGTGATAAACTTCCGGGACTAAATATACTAGATTTTTACACAGAATCAAAAAAAGATGCACCGCGTCTTATAGGTAATATACTAGTTGAATCTGAAAAATTTGGTAATATTGTAGGATTTGAGAATCATGGTGGAAGAACATATCATAATTATGAAACTCTAGGTAATGTAGTGGTAGGATATGGAAATAATGATGAAGATAAAAAAGAAGGGATATTATACAATAATCTGATTGGAACTTATCTTCATGGTCCAATTTTACCTAAGAATCCTAATGTAACAGATTATTTAATCAAAGCTGCATTAGATAACAAATATGGAACTTATGACTTTATTGAATTAAATAATGACATAGAGGTAAATGCCAATAAACACATGGTCGAATTATTAAAAAGATCTGTAAAATAAATAAAAACTAGGTGAATTCATAGTTGATTCACCTAGTTTTATTTTTAAAATTGTTGGATACATTCTTTGAACTTAGATATTAATTCAGGAATTAATTCCTTATCTAAGCATGAGAAAGCTATTCTTATATGATTATCATCCATAGAATATACTCCATATTTGTATTCATTTAAGAATTTTAGTCTGAACTCGTGGGCATTAATTGTTCTTGGTAGTTTAATAGTGAAGAAATAGCCAGAGTTAAAAGGTAAAACTGTAACTAAAGTATCGATTTGTTCTTTAGCTATTGCTGATTTTAGTTCATTATATCTTTCTTGAATAATATTATCATTTTCTTCTTTTTCTTTAATTGATTCTTTATTATCTAATAATCTTATTGCGATTTGTTGAGATAAGTTTGAAGGAGAAGATGTAGTACTTCTTAAGAAACCTTGAGTTTTTTCTAAAAGTTTTTGTCTTAAAGATTCCTCTTTAGTGTAATATGTGATGAAACCTACACGCAATCCCCAACTATAATATTCTTTAGTGATTCCATCTAATTTAACTATTAAACAGTTTGAATTTTCAGCAAGTTTATATGTTGCACTAAGAGTAGGTGTTTTGTGATTTTCCTCAAAAAATAGTCCGAAGTATGCATCATCAGAAACGATGATAAGTTGTTTATTTGGGTTCTCTTTAGCAAAAATATTAATTACTTCAACTAATTGAGATAATTCATTATCTGATGGTGTATACCCTGTTGGATTATTTGGGAAGTTTAATATTAAAGAAATTTTATCTTCTTTTATACTATACAGTGCATTTTTGAAATTATTAATACTAAACTTATTATTTTCATCAAATTGATTGTATTTATAGATGTTATTTCCTAACTTAATAGTGTATATTTGTGCATAGTTTTGCCAAAATAGATTTGGTAAAAGTAGAGCATCTCCTGCTTCACTAAATAAGTTTGCCGCAATATCAATACCTTGTGTAATACCTGTAGTTACCATTGGTAATGATAAATATTCATCGTTAATTTTTGGATTATCTTTTAAGATTTTTTCTTTCCATAGTTCTCTCATTTTAGGTAATCCTGGTGTTGGAGAATATGGTAAATACTCCGAATTGTTAATTTCTGTTATTACTTTATTAATTGACGGTAATGCCATCGCTTTTTTATTTGTTGTAGCAATACCGATAGTAGCATTTATTGCTCCTGCAACAGCTGCTGTTTCTTTCGATTGAATTAGTACGTCTTGAGGTAAAATAATATTTTCACCTAATTTTGAAAAAAATGACATAGTATTCCTCCTATTTCGTATATAAATTAATTATACCACTAATAGCGTTTTACTAAAAGATTTTAACAAGAGTATTTTTATAATCGTAGCCAAAATTTGTTATTTGTGTTAGGATAGTAATATCTGATTAAAGTAGGAGAATTTGAATGAAAAGTGTAGATTTATTAAAAAGTAAAGGTGTAATGAATTTTACGCCGATATTCTTACTAATTATTGTATATTCATTTTTACAAGGAATACTATTTGAATATGTCTTTAAAAATATAGTTGGTTATAATATTTTATCTGTTTTATGTTCGTATATATTTCCAGCTGTTATTTTATTATTTTCTGTTAAGTATTTTGAAAAAACAACGTTTGATTATTTTGGTTTTAGCAAAGAAAATAATTTACTAGCTATTAAATCAGGATTAGGATTAGCTATATTTAGTGTCGTAGGAATAGTAGT
>CALHQV010000125.1 GCA_938038035.1 uncultured Gemella sp.
CTGGGATAACAGCTGTCTTACCTGCTGGAGTTGTGACTGTCGCGTTTCCTTTGTCGTCCACTACTACAGTTGAACCTGGGTTGACTGCTTTAACCTTATCTTCGATGGCTTTCTTCTCAGCGTCTGTAAGTTTATCTGGGTTAGCAACTACAGTTTTATCCGCTGGTTTAACGATGTCATCACCTGCGTTTGGTTTAGCTGCGTCTACTTCTGACTTAGTCAAGTCTGTTGCTGGAATTACCGCTGTCTTACCTTCTGGAGTTGTAACTGTTGCATTGCCTTTATCGTCCACTACTACAGTTGAACCTGGGTTGACTGCTTTAACCTTATCTTCAATCGCTTTCTTCTCAGCGTCTGTAAGTTTATCTGGGTTAGCTACTACAGTTTTGTCCGCTGGTTTAACGATGTCATCACCTGCGTTTGGTTTAGCTGCGTCTTCTCCTGACTTAGTCAAGTCTGTTGCTGGGATAACAGCTGTCTTACCTGCTGGAGTTGTGACTGTCGCGTTTCCTTTGTCATCTACAACTACTGTTGCATCTGGATTTACAGCCTTAACTTTATCTTCGATCGCTTTCTTCTCAGCATCTGTAAGTTTTTCTGGATTTGCTACTACAGTCTTATCTGCTGGTTTAACGATGTCGTTGCCTGCATTTGGTTTCTTAGTATCTTCAACAGTACGTACTAAGTCTTCTACAGGAATAACTTGTGTTTGACCATCTGGAGTTGAAACTTTAGCATTTCCTTTGTCATCAACTACTACAATTGAATTTGGATTTACAGCTTCAACTGCTGCTTTAATTTTCTCCTTCTCAGCATCTGTCAACTTAGCTGGATCATTTACGACTACTTTATCAGCTGGTTTAACTACGTCGTTTCCTGCTTTTGGATCATTTGCTGTATCAGCAGTTTTCACTACTTGCTCAGGAGTGATGATTTCTTGGTGACCATCTGGAGTTGTAACAGTAACATTTCCATCTGCATCTTGAGTGATTTCTTTAGCATCTGGATTTACTTTCTTAACAGCTTCTAACACCTTAGCTTTTTCAGCATCTGTCAAAGCACTTGGATCATTTACAAGAACTTTATCAGCCGGAATATTCACTTCACCTACAGCTTTAATAGCCGCTTTATCTGACTCTTCAATTCCATTAACAGCTTCTGCTGTTTTCGCTGCATCTACAGATTTTTTAGCTTGTTCTGCAATCTTATCTACTTGAGCTTTAAGATCTTCTTTAGCTTTAGGAGTCAAGTCGTCACGAGCATCGATTGCTGCTTTTTTAGCTGTTGCTTCGTCATCAATTGCTTTACGAGCGTTTGGTTTATCTTCTACAACTGGTACAGATTTTTCGATTTCTTTTTCAGCTTCTTCTTGAAGTTTTTTAACTTCAGCATCTGTTCCAGCTTTATCGATTTCTTTCTTAGCTTCTTCAGCTAGAGCTTTAGCCGCATCTGCTGCAACTTTCTTCTCATCATCTGTTGCATCTGGAGTGTTTTCAATTGCTTTCAATTGCTCAGCTAATTTATCATCGATTGCTTTCTTGGCTGCTGGTTTAGTTACTGCTTCTGGATTTACAGCTGCAACCTCATCTACACCTGTTTTCTTAGCTGTATCTACTGCTTTTTGAGCTTCAGCTGCTTTTTCTGGTGTATCTGCGTTGTCTGGTTGTGCATCAATTGCATCTGTTGCTTCTTTCGCTTTAGCTTTTGCTTCTTCTTTAGCTGCTGCTTTCTCTTCTGTTGTTAAATCAGTACGAGCGTCGATTTGCTCTTCTTTCTTAGTCAACTCATCTGCTACTGCTTTTTTAGCCGCTTCTTTTGCTACTGGATTTACAGATGTTACATCTGCTACACCTTTATCTTCTGCACCAGCAACAAGTTTTTGTGCTGCAGCCGCTGCCTCTGGTGTGTCAGCATTGTCAGGTTGTGCATTAATTTTAGCAAGTTCTGCATCTGCTAATTTTTGAGCTTCAGCTTTTGCTGCTGTTTTCTCAGCATCTGTTAAATCTGTACGTTTGTCGATTTCAGAATTTTTAGCTGTTAAAGCATTCGCAATTGCTTCTTTAGCATTTTCTTTTGCCACTGGGTTTACTTTACCAATCGCTGTAGTTCCAGCTGTTTTAGCTTGATCTACCGCGTCGTTAGTTGTTGCAGTGTCGATAGCTTTAGTTGCTTCTGCTGCTGCAGCATTATTTTTCGCAATAGCTGCATCTTTTTCTGCTTGTGTTAGATTTGGATTTGCTTTAATTGCATCTTCTTTAGCTTTACGAGCTGTTTCTACGTCTGCTTTTGCTGCATCTTTTTTAGCTACTACTGGGTTATCAGCAGAAATTGCAGTTGTACCAGATTCTTTAGCTGTATCAAGAGTTGTTTTTGTAGTAGCATCATTAATTGCTGTTAAAGCTGCTGTTTTATCAGCATTTACTTTAGCAATTGCCGCTGCTTTTTCTTCATCAGTAGCATTTGGAGTAGCATTAATGGCTGCAATTTTCTCAGTTGCTGCTGTGTTTACTGCATCAATCGCAGGTTGTTTATCTAGTTTAGTGAAGTCTGTTAATGGTCTTACATCTTTAGAACCATCTTTATATGTTGCAACAATGTTATTACCTTCTTTAGTAATTGTGGCAACTTTGTTATCAGTATTATCTACTGCCTCACCACGTTTAGACTCTAGATTTTTGTCTTCATTAGTTCTAGAATATTCTAATTTTGCTTTGATCTTAGCAAATTCTTCATCAGTTACTGCTGTTGGATCTGCTACTGCTACTTTATCTGCTTCTGTCGGTGTAACTATATCATATTTTTTAGCTTGTGCTTTTAATACGAATGTTACAGCCCCTGGGTCAGTTAGATATGTACCAACAACTTCTCCATTATTTTTATTTTTTACTGCATTATTAGCAATCTCTGCACCATCTGTATCTGTTGCTGTTGCAAAACGAGTTACAAGCTCTAACGAGTCATTTTCTGTTTTCGGAAGTCTATCCTGTGCAATACCAGAAACTTGTCCAGTAACTTTAATTTTTGCTGGTGTTGCAGTTTCAGAATTAATCGCTGTTACAGTGAATCCCCATTCATTATCTTGTAGATCTGGATTTCCACCAACGTTATTTAAAGCAATATTTCCACCTTTTTTAAGGGCAGCTGATTTAATTTTTCCTGAATCATCGTTAAATGTAATATCAACATCAGCTTCTTCTCCAGTATAAAGATATACTTCTTTTTTATTTGGAGCTGGGTCTGAGTATGGAATTGATACCGTTGGAGCAACGTTCGTACGGGCAAAATCTGTTAATGGTTTTGTATCTGTAGAGCCATCTTTATACGTTACTACTAGATTATTACCATCTCTTGTAATTGTATCGACTCTTTCATCTCTATTAGTTAATACTTCACCACGTTTAGATTCTAATCTCTTATCTGGATTTGTTTTAGAGTATTGAATTTCTACTCTTTTTTTAATTTCATTAAATTCTGCTTCTGTTACATTTGAAGCATCTGCTACTGGTAGCTTATCAGCTTGTGCGACTTCTTTAATATCATATTTTAAAGTTTGTGGTTTAAGCACTACATTAACCGCAGTTGGATCAGTAGCATCACGACCATTTCCTCTCGCATCAGCACCATCATTGTCAATAGCTTTTACAAAACGCCATCCTAAAGCTATACCCGGTGGGTTTTCTCCTTTAGTTACTTCTTTTAATTTAGCTTCTGTAAATGCTCCTTCTGGCGCTGGAGTACCAGTGTAAGTGATAACTGCTGGGTTATCTGCTGTTGCAGTTGTTTCAGACGTGAATTTATTTGCAGTGAATCCATATTGAGTATCTTGTTTATTTGTTTCTCCTGCTACGTCTTTAAAATCTTGGTTACTTCCTCTTTTTAACTCTGCACTTGCAAGTTTTCCACTATCATCTTTGATTTTAATATCAAATGTATTAACTTCTGATGCATACACATATACTTCTTTTTTATCCGCTGCTGGGTCTGAGTATTCAATTTCTACCGTTGGTTTTTCATTTGTACGAGCAATATTTGAAAGTGGAGTTTCATCTGTTGAATCGTCAGTATATGTTACTACTACTTTTTTACTTGTAGTATCAACATCAATACGTTTCACTATTGAGTTTTGATTGTCTACGAGTTGTCCTTTTTTAGATTCTAATCTTGCATCTGTACTTGTTTTAGAATATTCAATCTTAATTTGATCTTTAATTTTTTGAATATCTGTAGCAGTTAAATTATCGATATCAGTAACACCGATTTTATTCCCATTTTCTGCTGGTTCTTGAATGTTGTATTTGTATGTTTGAGATTTAACAACTAGTTTGAAGTAACCGGCAGACCCTGAATTTCCTCCTGCCGTAATAGATCCTCCTGCTGCATCTTGAACTTGTAAATACCTATCTCCTAAAACTGCATGCTGATCCTCTTTTTTTGTATAAGCCGCAAGCCTTTTAAAAGTATCATTTGGCTTACCAGTAACACTAACCGTTGCTGGGCTTGGAGTATCACTTAAAATTTGGTGATAAGTCCAACCAAATCCATCTACCTCTTCTTTTGTCTCATTTCCCGAAGGTAATTTTTTAGCTTTTTTATCTGGATCTAGATATACGTTACCAGCAGCTTTAATGAATGCATTCCTAATAGCACCATCTGTTGAGTTTACAGTGATATTAACATTCGCATCTTCTTCGTTATAAAGATAAATTTCTTTTTTAGCATCATCAGAAAATTCCAAAGTATAACTGATATTCCCTACTGATTTAGTAGTTTCTGTACGTAACGCATTCTCTTTATCCATCGCTTTTCCGTTACGTGGATCGTTAGAACCTGTGTTTTCGATTGAGTTTGAGTCAGATTTTTTCTCTGTGTTTTCTGCTTGTTTACCTACAGTTTCTTTTCCGTTAGTAGTATCTACTGCTGGAGTTTCTTTTTTCTCTACAGGTTTGTTTTTTAATTTAGTATTAGCTGTAGTGACAAGTTTGTTGTAAGCTTTTGTAAGCTCGTCTTGACTTGTTGCATTCGCTAATGTAGTTTTTGCAGCCTCTAAATCTGCTTTTAATACTGCAACAGATTCATCTGTTTTATTAGCATAAGAACCGTTAGCAAGTTTTGCTTCGATTTCTTTAATGTAGCTCTCAAGTTTAGTTTTATCTAAAGCTGGAGTTGCAGGTTCTGCTGGCTTAGCAGTAGGCTCTTCTGCAATTGGTTGTGCTGCTGGAGTGCTTTCTGCTGGTTGTGCAATCTCCTTTTCTACCTGAGGTAGTTCAGCATTTTCATCAGGTCGTTCAGCTTTAAGCCCTGATTCGTCTTGCGGTTGAACAGCAGTCATATCAGCCGATACAGCTCCGTTCCCTAAGAACATGAAAAGAGCAGCGACCGCTACACTAGCCGCCCCAAAACTATATTTACGGATCGAGTAACGCGTGACCTTTTCACGGTGCAGACGTTCAACACGACTCATAGATGGTTTGTTTTCCATTATTTTCTCCTTTTGTGAGATTAATTGATTTGATTTCCACATGACACCTGCATACAGAAATCTACAATTTACATTGTAACTTATTTTTAATATATATGCAAATGATTTGAATTGAAATTTTCGCAAAAAAAAAAAAAGCATTTTGGGAAATTAAGGAATTTTCAGATAAATTCACTTTGTATGTTTTTTGTTTTTTATGAATAAATAATTCACATGTTTTTATAACAGCTTTGCTTTTGTTTTAATTGCATTCTCAAAGATAGCGCATTCATATAGGATTGGTAGAAAAATAAATAAGTTTGAAGGGTGAAACAAATTACTTTTGTACGGCATAAGAAAAAATTATTCGTAAAACATATGAACCAAAAATAAAACATGCTACCTCATTTCGGTAACATGTCATCACTTTCTACTTACAACAAGGCCTCGAACTCAGCGACTGACATACCTAGCTGTTGACTGGCAACTTCAGAAGTCAAAAGACCTTGGCTGACTAGATTTACTAAGCCTACTTTTAATCCCTCTTCGATACCCTCTGCTCGACCACGTTCTAAGCCCTTTTCTTCAGCTTGTTCCAAGGCATAGTCCTGTGCTAACAAGGCTTGTTCTTCGCGCATACGTAGTTGACTAAACATCTTCCTGTCCTCCTCGGACCAGCTCTTATAGTCTAGCAGTTGGTCTGCTTGGCTGATGGCTCGCTCAGGTTGCTGGGTAAAGGGTTTATTCCCGAAAAACTCCAACCACGGTTTGCGAATGCTATCTTTGCTGGTTTCTCTATATTTTTTTAATTCCAAGAACGCCATCTTGACCAGATGGTTTTCTTGACCGTTATTTGTTATGGTTAAGACCTCACCTGTCGTGTCCTCGCGCATGCTAAAGCTATGAAAAGCTAGGTCATCTGAGAAATAATTGCTGTCCACAATTGCAATAGCATAAACTGGTGCGATGTGTTTATAACTCTGATGGGTATCACCTTCTCGTTGGCGAATTTTTTCTAGGTTTTGATTGACCT
>CALHQV010000126.1 GCA_938038035.1 uncultured Gemella sp.
TTCTCCGAAATCACGATTTTTGAGTCACTCCCTATTTCTAAGTCGGGACTATGATATTTTAATCTTCTATTTTTAGTAGTTTTGAAAAACTAGGTAAATTCCTAATATTTTTATTGAATAACCAAAATAGAAAAATACTGAAAATTAATAATGAAGTAATAATGATAATAGTCTCTATGTTATATTTTATACTTAGTACTCCTGCTAATAATGCTCCTAGCGGACTAAAGGCTATAGACAAGCCAATCATAGTAGACATAGCAACATCTAATTTATCCTTACTTACAATGCATTGGATCATTGTTTGAGAATATGTATTTAAAATTCCAATCAATATCCAACCAAAAAGAAATAATGAGAAATTTATAATTTTGTTTGTAATGGAATTATTGTTAATTATGCTAAGTGCTCCCCAAGATAGACCTATGCCTAGTGTGAATGTAGTGTATAAAACTCCCAATCTTATATTTTTTAATATCTGACTGTTAGAAAGAAATGCTCCTATTAGGATACCAAGTCCAGATGCACTAAGTAAAACTCCATAAAAATAACTAGTTTCCGAATACTCAGGAAGTAGAGTTAGTAATGAACTGGTAGAAAAATTAATTATTATTATTCCAATTAATAATGGTTTTAATAAAGGAGTATTCCAAATTTTTATACCACTACTTAATTTAGAAAAGTAGTTTTCTTGTATAGTATTAGTATTTTCATTTTTAGATAAATCATTTGATAAGAAGATGAATAAAGTACTATTAATAAAGAATGTAATACTATTTATTATGAATGCAAATATAGTTCCGAAAATTGAAATAATATATCCACCTATTGAATTAAAGAGTGCATCACTACCTTGGTAAGCTATAGAAAATAATGAATTTGCTTTAACTAAATCTTCTTGTTTAACTATTTTTGGAAGTAAGGCAAGTTGAATAGGATAAACTATTTGATTAATGAAACTAATACAAACTATAAAAATTATTAGCATAGTAATCTGCAATTTATTTACGTAGATTAGATAAGTAATAACGAGTAATATTATAGCTTGCAATAACTGTGAAATAATTAAAAATCTCTTTACATTAAACTTATTGATTATTGGTGAGATAAATATTTGTAATATAGCGGTGAATGATATTAAAAATAAGGTAATACCACTATAAAAGGTCGATTTAGTTAATGTATATATCAATGTTAAAGTAGCAATTGAATATATGCTGTCACCGAAGTTGGTGATTAAACGACCGAATAGTAAAAGTGAAAAGTTTTTATTTTTAAACATAGTGTCCACATCCTTTATAAAATTTTAAACGTTAAAAAATATTTGACAGTATTAGTATTATTTAACAGCTCTTAACGAGCTGTAGAAATAATACTAATACTAACACTATTTTTATTTTCTGAGGAGAATTTCTTTTCTAGTTTTTTAACTTCATTCCAGAAATCTTCTAAATCTTCTTTATTTATATTGAAATTAACTGAAGTATTGTTAAATAAGTCGTTAAAGATACTAGGTGAAGGTACAAACGCTTGTGCAGTCGGTAGATAGTATTTTTGGATTATACCATTAATTGTATCTGTATCAACTACTTCGATAAAACTATTTTCCTCTAGAATATTAAGATGATAGTGTATTTTAGTTCTATTAATTTTTAATAGTTTAGCAAGTTCTTTTGAGTTTTTCTTTTCTGTACCGAGTGTCGTAAGAATATTTATTCTTAAAGGATCAGAAATAACCTTTAACTTCTCGATATCTGTAATATATTGTATATCTTTGATGATAATCATCCCTTTCTTACTAATATTATATAACTAACTTCTTTAACTGTCAAATAATTTTAAACGTTATAATTAAATTTTTCATAACTTTGTTAAATTTAATGAAGTTTAGTTAAACAATAGTTTGACTACCTCTTTTATATCTGATATAATTTACTAGGTATAATATTAGTAAGATTTTACTATAGTTACAAAGTAGAAATAAAAATTTAAGGAGAATGAAATTGAAAAAACTATCAGCAATTTTATTAGGTTTGCTTGGAATAGTAACATTATCGGGATGTTCAGCCGATGATAGATCTGGTACGTTTTATGAAACATTCGTAAAACCGATGGATATATTCTTAGCAAAAATTCATGAGTATACTGGAAGTTGGGGTTGGTCAATTGTAATTATAACTCTAATCATCAGATTACTAGTACTTCCATTCATGCTACACAACTATAAAGTACAAAATAAAGCAAGAAAAGGTCAAGAATTAGCTCGTCCAGAGTTAGAAGTTGTACAGAAAAAACAACAAGCTGCCAAAGAAAAAGAAGCAAGAGCTATTTCTAATGAAGAAAAAATGCAAGCTCGTAGTGAACTTATGGAACTACAAAGAGAACAAATGGCTATTATGAAAAAATATGATGCAATGCCTATAAGTTTAGGTGGTTGCTTACCAATTCTTATTCCTTGGCCGTTCCTAATGGCGATATTCTACACGCTAACAAATCCATTATATTCAGCAGGAATTGTTGATTCAACATTCCTAGGAGTATTTAGTCTTGGTACACGTTCATATACATTACCAATAATCGCGTTTGTAGTTTATGCTATTCAAACAAAATTAAGTATGAAAATGATGCCGCAAACTGTGCAACCTGGAGCTGAACAAATGCAAAATCAAATGCAAATGATACAATGGATATCACCGATAATGATTGCAGGTTTCTCGTTCATCGTAGCTGGAGCGGTAGCTGTGTATTATATCGTTGGGGGATTATTCATGATATTCCAAACTTACTTAGGACATGCTTTATATCCGCCGTATAAACCGGAAAAACAAAAGAAACAAGCTTTTGATCCTGAAAAAGTTACATTAGTTTCTAATAAGAAAAAACGTAAATAGTTAAATAAATCAGTAAGCATTAGAAATATTGTTTACTGATTTAATTTTTTGAAAAAAAAGTAAGAAAAGTTATCAATATAGTTGACGTTATGGTATATATGTGTTAGAATTGTATTGTTGTGTAGCTCCTAAATAGCTACTACAACCGCACGTGTAAGGTAAACAAGAGAGAAATCCACCTTATATGGCGAGTCTTAGTAAAAAATATTTAAGGAGGTGCAGATATGTACGCAGTAATTAAAACAGGTGGGAAACAACTACGTGTTGAAGAAGGACAAACAATCTTAGTTGAGAAATTAGCAGCTGAAGTTGATTCTACAGTTACTTTTGATGAAGTAGTATTAGTAGGTGGAGAAACAACAAAAGTTGGTGCTCCTTTAGTAGCTGGTGCGACAGTAACAGCTAAAGTAGTTGCTCAAGGTAAAGGTAAAAAAATCACAGTATTTAAATACAAACCTAAAAAGAACAATCACCGTAAATTAGGTCATCGTCAACCTTTCACTAAATTAGTAGTTGAAAAAATTAACGCTTAATCATGATTAAGGTGGAAATCGTAAAAGAAGTTGAAGTTATTAAACAAGTAACAGTTGATGGACATGCTGATTATGCTGAACACGGTTCAGATATAGTTTGTGCAGGTGTTTCTGCTGTAGTATTCGGTTTAATAAATGCAGTAGATGAACTAGATGAAGATGTTCAATTTGACATTTCGGCTAATGAAGATGTAACTGGACACTTAACATATAGATCGTTACAATCTACAGATAAAGAGCAACTTCTACTGAATGCAATGTTAGTTGCATTAAAAACAATTGAAGAAAATTATTCAGATTATATAACTATTGAAGTAAGAGAGGTGAAATAGACATGATGTTACAATTAAATTTACAATTCTTCGCATCTAAAAAAGGGGTAGGTTCTACTAAAAACGGACGTGACTCTGAATCAAAACGTTTAGGTGCTAAAAGAGCTGATGGTCAGTACGTAACTGCAGGTTCTATCTTATACAGACAACGTGGAACAAAAATTTGGCCAGGAACTAACGTAGGAAAAGGTGGAGATGATACACTATTCTCACTAGTTGACGGAGTTGTACGTTTCGAAAGATACGGACGTAGCCGTAAAAAAGTTTCTGTTTATCCACAAGCTTAATAAGCATAATAAAAAGAGGTATTTACATTTATGTAGATGCCTTTTTATTTTATTAAAGGCTTTAGCCAGTTGAGGAGGAGAAGTCTCCGAAACAAAAAACCACCCGCTATGCAGGTGTGAGATAAGAGTTAAACAATTGAAAAATCATCCTTTCTTGGTAAAATAAGAGTAGTTCAAGCTCTAAAATAAAGGATGATTTTTATAATGGCAAATAAACATAATAGTTTATCGCATACAAAGTGGCTATGTAAATACCATATTGTATTTACACCTAAGTATAGACGAAAAATAGAATTTAA
>CALHQV010000127.1 GCA_938038035.1 uncultured Gemella sp.
TACTACGCTATGTTTCAATTAAAATAAATCTCTTAATTTTGAATTTTCTATACCTGCTTCTAATAAAACAAGTAGTTTTACTCTAGCTTTTTGACCACTTAGACCTGTAGTGAAAATTACGCCATTTTGATGGAATCTTTTTCCTCCACCTTCATAGTCATATACATCTTGTGTAACTCCATTAAAAGCACGTGATACGAATACAACAGGTATGCCACCTTCTAAACATCTTACGACTGCAGGTACTGTTTTAGGAGGAAGATTCCCTGCTCCAAGAGCTTCAATAACTAGTCCATCAGCACCAAGTTCTCTTACAGCATCTATAAGTTCCCCACTCATTCCAGCATATGCTTTTAACAAATATACTTTCTTACTATTTTTTCTAACATCATAGTGTTCTTGATTAATAAGTTTTTGGAAGTAAATAACTTCATTTTTTGAAACTAATCCTACCGGACCAAATGTTGGTGTTTGAAATGTTGCAACGTTAGTTGTATGAGTTTTTGTTACATATGTCGCAGTATGCGCCTCATCGTTCATAACGACTAAAACACCTTTATCCGCACTTTCATCACTTGCTGCAACTACTAAAGCACTGCGTAAGTTAGCTAAACCATCTGACCCTATTTCATTACTAGAACGCATAGCACCAGTTATAACGATAGGAATATTTACATCTAAAGTTAACTCTAGGTAATATGCAGTTTCTTCTAATGTATCAGTTCCATGCGTAATTACAACACCATTGTATCCTTCTTCAACAGCTTTTAGTATTCTTAATTTAATTCCTAACATTTCATTTTCAGTAATTTGAGGAGAAGGAAGATTGTATAGTACCTCTACATCTATATCTCCTATGTAAGAAAAAATATTACCACCTTCATTTAAAGGATTATCTTTGTTAGGTGATACCTTCCCTGTTGTGTGGTCTTCACTCATAGAAATAGTTCCACCAGTATTTATAACTAAAATTCTTTTCATAACTTCTCTAATATTTCATTCTTTTTCTTTGTAAATTCCTCTTCAGAAATTAACTGAGCATCAAAGAGTTGCTTTAATTGTGTCAGGCGAGTTGCAGCATCTGGCATTGCAACCTCTTGCGAAACATTAGCATCACTCTTCGTATTGAAGAATTCTTTTGCCAACTGAACCCCTGCACCTACTTGCAAACCAGCTCCTGCAAGACCGCCTTCTGTGCGAACAGCATCGCGTAAAGCAGCCAACTTTTGAACGCCAGCATAATCTAAATCGACTTCAGACGCAGCACGTTTTTCTGCCGTCATATCTGCAATCTTACCGATTCGCTCAAGTGTATTCTCATCAAATGTAACTGAATCAATACGGAAATCTGTCAGCACAAAACCCAAACGTTCTAACTCTTCGGTTGTACGCGCTTTTAAATCTGCCGATAATTCAAGCAAATGTTTATCTACTTCAGTATAAGGATAGCTTTTTTCGGCTAAGAAAGAAGTTAGTGGTGCAACGATACGTGAAGACACTAATTCGCGCACATCGCGTGCCGTATAGTCAGAAACCGAACCCAACAACGTTGTGAACATTGTCTCAGCGTCACCAATTTTAACAGAGAAGTTACCACAAGCTCCCAGTGCAACTGGAATATTATAGTTGGGTTCCATGTATTTTACAGGTGTAGCTGTGCCCCAAAGTACATTTACCAATTCAGCTGTGCGGAAGAAATAGAACCGCATTTTGTGCTCACTCTCAAAGTTTTGTGCCAGATTGAGCA
>CALHQV010000128.1 GCA_938038035.1 uncultured Gemella sp.
TATCTAAAAAGCTTTTATAAAGCGAATTTAGATATCAATAAACCACTGCGTCTATAAGTTTTCATATACACTTAGTAAAAATTCAAATCTTTTAGATCAACTCCTTTTTATTTGTATGAAAACTGATTATTTCAAATAACACCTCAATATTTTTAATAATTTTTACACTATTTCTTTCTAAAAAAAGCACCCATTTCTGGATGCTCTCAATATTCCTATTTGGACGTTCAGTAACCTCGTCATCTCAGGTACCCTTTCAGGTGCGGCAGGAACCTTTCTGCCCTCAAATAGTACTTTGTATTTTTATTATATCGTAATAGGTTAATCATTGTCAAATATTAACAACCTACCATTTTTTATTCTTTGGTTTAATTTTAAATTAGAAATTTCATGTATAGTTGCAACATAAAAATAATCATTCTTCATATCTAATTTTATTCCAACTAACACATTATCTGATAATATCTTTACATACTCCAGACTTGTTTCTTTCTCCCTCGGATTTATTCCTATATAATCTGGATTATTTATTATATTTTCAATTTCATTCAAATATTTAAACATATTTTGATGATTTCTTTTTTCTAGATGTTTTATCAAACCATTGGATATAAATATCTTATCAGTATTGGTTGAAATATTAAGTTTTGATTTTATTGTTTCCTTAATAAATCCTATTTCTTTCATAATCTTTGTCCCCTTAATTATTATTATACCATGTTAACTACTTTATTTCATGTCCCCCACCTTTTTATTTGCTTAAATATGGAAAATAGTATAATATGTGTAGGTATGTAGATTACTAGAATACTCTAGTTAATATGTAAAAATAAAATGTTTGTGAGGTATAAAATGGAAAATTGGGTTGAAATTACAATTCATACTACTAATGAAGCTAGTGAAATAGTTGAGTCTATTCTTCTTGATTATGGTTCAACTGGGGTTGCTATTGAGGATCCTACTACTCTTGAGGAGAACTTACACGATGATTTCGGTACTATCGTTGAGCTTAGTCCTGCAGATTATCCTGAAGTTGGGGTTATCGTTAAAGGATACATCAATGAACTAAATTTTGATGAAGAAACTTTCAAGCGTTTTGAAGCTGAGCTTCTTGCTTTAGGTGAAAATATCAACATCGGAGATTTCTTCAAGATTGAAACTACTATTATTCAAGATAGTGACTGGGAAAATTCTTGGAAAGATTATTTCGATATTCTTAATATCGGTGAAAAATTCGTTATTGTACCTACATGGCGTGAATATGAAAACACTGAAGATAAATATATTATAAACATCGATCCAGGTATGGCTTTTGGTACTGGTGGTCACGAAACTACTTCTCTATGTATTAAAAACCTTGAGAAATATGTTCAAAGAACTGATAATGTTATCGATGTCGGTTGTGGAAGTGGTATTTTAAGTATTGCAGCTAGTTATTTAACTGATGGTAATATTAAAGCTGTTGACTTAGATAAGCTTGCTGTTGATGTTTCTTTTGAGAACTTCGCATTAAATAACCTTGAGAAAAGAATAGAAGTTGAGCAAGCTAGTCTTCTTACAAAAGAGACTAAAAAATACAACATTATCGTAGCTAATATTCTTGCTCACATTATCGAGCTTATGATTGATGATGCGTATAACTTATTAGAAGATGGTGGTTACTACATCACTTCTGGTATTATCGAAGAGAAGAAAGACGAGCTTCTTGAAAAAATGTTAGAACGTGGTTTCAAACTTGTAGAGGAAACTTCTGATAACGGATGGTATTCATTCGTAGTTACAAAATAGAATAATAAAACTCTTGATTCCTTGTACACATAAGGGATTAAGAGTTTTTATTTATTCTTTAAAATTATTAGGTTTTATTT
>CALHQV010000129.1 GCA_938038035.1 uncultured Gemella sp.
CTGGGTATGTATTAGATACTAATTCATATCCTTTGTTTTCAAGTTCTTTGATTTTCGCTTTTACATCAGCCTCTTTTGTAAGTGGTGTATCTGAGTCACCTTCTTCAGTAATAGCATCAACACCTGGAATTGGGTTTCCTTTTTCATCTACGAAAGTTGTTTTAGCTTTTTGAGTATCTTTTACGTAGTTAATCGGCGTACTTTGAGTTGGATCGTTTGGAATATCTGGAATGACATATCCTTTAGTTGGATCTTGTGGATCTACTGGTTTAAGTGGTTGTCCATTTCCATCTTTTGGAGTCATACCTGGTACGTATGGTAATACCGGTTTATCAGTTCCTGGTTTTGTTGGATCATCTGGATTATTCGGATATTTGATTGGGTTTGTTGGTTGTCCCGGGATATTTGGTACCCATGATCCTAGTGGTTTGTATGTTACTACTTCTTTAATATCTTCAGAATCACCTGTTACATTTACCACCGCAACACTTGCTTTGTCAGCTAAGTATCCTTTAACTACTGGTGATTTAACTTCAGCTAAGTCTTGTGCTGGTGTCCAGTCTCCGTATGTAACTTCTCCTGTAACTAAGTTAACTTTTGCTTCACGTGTGAATTTAGCTTCTTGTGTTACTGTTTTTGGTGTTCCATCTTCATTTAATACTGGAGTTCCATCTTCGTACACATAAGTGATTGTACGTGTTACTGTTTTGTTTAGATCTTTTTCTTCCAAGCCAGCTGGGTATTTAGGTCCGTCTGGGTTGTTTGGATCTACTGGAGTTCCTGGTGTTTTTGGTTGATCTGGTGTTACTGTAACTTCTTTTTGTTTAAGTGTTACTTTGAACTCTTGATCTGTATCTTTATCCGTATCGAACTTACCACCTTCTGGGTATGTATTAGATACTAATTCATATCCTTTGTTTTCAAGTTCTTTGATTTTAGCTTTAACATCAGCTTCTTTTGTTAATGGAGTTTCTGATCCACCTTGTTCTGTAATTTCAGCTACTCCTGGAATTGCATTTCCTTTTTCGTCTACAAATGTTGTTTTCGCTTTTTGGATTGCTGTATATTTAACAACATATTCGTAATCTTCATCTGTAGCTGTTGTTGCTTGTACTGGTACTTTTTCAACACTTGCGATGTATCCTTCTTTTTGAGGTACTGCAAGTTCTGGAAGATCTGTACTTTGACCATTAGTTCCTTTCCAGTTAATATAAACTGGTTTGTCATCAGAGTTAATTACCGCTTTACCTTGTGCAGTTAACTTGATTGAACCTGTGTAGCTTACAGTTTGTTTTTGTGATGGGAATACTTCTGTACCTGCAAGATTTGCAACATTATCAGCGTATACAAATTTAATTGTACGGTTTACTTCTTCTACTTTTGTTTTCTTAACATAATCATACTCTGCTGGGGTAACAAATGCAGATCCATTTATACCTTTAGCTTTTAATTCTTCTTCAGAATATAAATCTCTTGCTCTTGTCTTCGTAACACTTAGTGTTCCTCTTACATTTTTAGGAGAAAGATCTGCAAGAATGTATTCTTCTCCATTAACTTCTTTAACTAAGTCTACGGAATCATTACTTACATCATATTTATTTCCAAGTACATTAGTATAATCTTTTGAACCATCTTCACTTAAAGGAATATTCCCCGTATATCTTGTTGGTTCAAAACCTATAACTTCACCTGTCACTAAATCTTTGAATGTTCTAACAACAGCTCCTGTTGGTGGCTCACCTTGAACTTTACCGTCACCATTAACATTCCAACCATTTGGCACTTTAGTTACAACATCTTCTTTCCCACCGTTAATAGATTCTCCACCTGATACAGTAAGAGTTGCTGCAGTTTTATCGTTTCCTACATAACCTTGTTTAATTAATCCATTTTCATAAGTAATATTAGAATATTCACTTGTTAAAGTTTTGTCTTTTATTACTTTTTCAATGCCTAAAGATTGAAGAGGCATAGAGACTATAGAATCTTCTTGAATAGTTCCTTCTGTAACCGTAAGTTCTAATTCCGTTGGTGAAATTAATCTAGGTGTTAATGTAAAACCAGTATCTCGACCATCTTGTAAAATCCATACATTGTTTTCATTAGCTCTAGCATTAGACCAACGATTTTGTGGACGATAAGTAATACTATCACCTTTATTAGGGTTAATAGTAGACGCTGTATTTAATCCATTTACAAAGCTAGAACTTCCTTCAAGTTCTTTAAATTCAGTAAAATCTGCATTTGGAAGTTTAATAGTAAATTTAGATCCTACTCCATAACGAACATCTGAATCAGTTCTTAATACGATTGAATCACTTCTACTTTTTAGCTCATTGTTAAGGTAGTTCAATCCATTATTTTCACTTAGTGATGCACTAGTACCTTGTTTTTGATAGCTAGGTTGTTGACCTTTTCTTGTATAAGTATGTTCAAGAACCGTACGCCCATCAATTTTAATAGTCGCTGTATACGGAGTGTCTTTTGAAATTTGTGGTGCTAAATATCCATTACCCGATAAATTACTCGCTCCAAACGACACATTCGGATAGTCTTTTACTTTATCGTTCCACTCGATGTTGTAAGTATATGTACCAGTTTCGTTAGCTACCGCTGGTTGCTCAGCAACACGCTGGTCATAAGTCATTCCACGTTGTGTACGTTGTGCCCAATATGGTACAGATTTATTATTGTTGTTTCCTGTAGTTGTTTTAAAGTCGATAGATTTAACTTTACCAACTACTGTTCCATCAGTCGCTCTGATTTCCGTATTATTTGCCAAACCAGCACCTAACTCAGCTAAGTTAGTAAGTTCAATTTTTGTAATAGAACCTGCTTTAAGAGTTGATGTACTAATAGTAGTATCAAATCCCCATCCTGTAGGAGCCGTATTATCTGCATTCATATCAACATAAGCGTTTGTTACAGCTTTAACTGTTTCTCCATCTTTAAAAACATCTTTACCTGTAATTTTTGATGCAGTAGCAGCTAATACCGATTCTACTTTACCTGCATGGCCAGCACGTTTCATTTCCGTATAAACTGCTTCAATGGCAGCAGAAAGACGATTCACTTGAGCTACCATTTGATCTTTAGATGCATCGGATGAAAGCAAATCATTAGACTTCGCTGCTTCAAGTTTCACTGCCTCAATCTTAACCGCAAGTTCTTTTTTAGCCGCTTCATCTTTGACTTCTTTATCTGAGAAGTTTGAGGATACTTTGGCCATAACCTCAGCTTCAGAAGTCAATTGAGTAAGAACTGTCTTCACTTCATCTTGTGCTTTTTCTGTTGTAGCTTTTTCAGATGTTTCTTTGTTAGTTTTTTCTTTATCTGCTTCTTTTTTGTCAGCTTGCTCTTTATCAGATTTTTCTGTTGCAGCTTTATCGGTAACTTCTTTTTCTGCTACAGGTTTAGCTTCAGTTTTAACTTCTTCTTTTACTTCAGGTTTTTCATCTGCTTTCACAGCATCAATCTTTAATTCTGGAAGTTCCTCAACAACTGGTGTTGTTGAACCAGAATCAGATTTCTGTTTATCAGAATTTGTAACTTCTGTAGGCTTTGCAGAACCAGTGTTTGTCTCATCAGCTTTAACAGCATTTGCTCCTAAAAGAAGAGCAGTCCCCAAAAGAACACTAGCCGCACCAAAACTATACTTACGAATAGAAAAGCGCTGGGCTCTTCTACCATGGTATTTTTCCATTCTTGAATACATGTTTTCTCCTTATTTATATATATATTGATTTAGAATACAGTTGAAGTCCTTCATATCCCCTGCCTCTCCTGCTAAAGAAAGCCTTCTTTAACGAAACTACAACACAATACTCATTATCCAATTTTACCATATATTTTTATCACCAGTCAACCAAAAAGATCTATATATTCTCGCTTTTTGTATATTATTTTTGTACCCAAAATACAAAAAGAAGGAATTACCCTTCTTTTTATTATAATAACTTTTTTATTTTATTTACGGTTTAATACGATGCAACATACGTGGGAATGGAATGGCTTCACGGATATGTTTTGTTCCTGCTGCGAAGGTTACCATACGTTCGATACCGATACCAAATCCACCGTGTGGTACTGTACCGTATTTACGAAGATCAAGGTAGAATTCATACTCTGTACGATCCATACCAATTTCATCCATCTTAGCAACAAGGGCATCATAGTCTTCCTCACGCATAGACCCACCGATGATTTCTCCATAGCCTTCTGGGGCAAGCAAGTCTGCACAAAGCACGCGCTCTGGATTTCCAGGAACTGGTTTCATGTAGAAGGCCT
>CALHQV010000130.1 GCA_938038035.1 uncultured Gemella sp.
TAAGTAATAGACTTTTTTAGTTATTATGATATAGAAGAAATTTGGGAGTCATTCATTAGTTAATTTATACGATAATTAATTTTTAATTTATGAATCTCCCTTTTAAAAGGAGCTATTTATGATTAAACTCTATAATACATTGACAAAACAAAAAGAAATTTTAAAAACAATTGAAGAAAACAAAGTAAGAATGTACGTTTGTGGACCTACTGTATATAACTATATACATATTGGAAACGCACGTCCGATAATAGTTTTTGACGTAGTTCGCAAATATTTAGAACACAGTGGCTATGAAGTAGATTTTATCTCTAACTTTACAGATGTTGATGATAAAATTATTAAAGCTAGTAATGAAGAAGGTATTTCAACAAGTGAACTAACTGAAAAATACATTACAGCTTTCTTTAAAGACTATGATGCACTTGGATGTAAGAGAGCAACAAAAAACCCTAGAGTTACTGAATATATGCAAGAAATAATTAACTTTATCTCAAAACTTGTTGAAGAAGGTTTTGCATACGAAGCTAATGGTGATGTTTATTTCAGAACACGTAAGAAAGAAGATTACGGAAAATTAAGTAAACAATCTATCGATGACCTAATTAGTGGTGCTCGTATTGAAGTCGGTGAACATAAAGAAGATCCTCTAGATTTTGCATTATGGAAAAAAGCTAAACCTGGCGAAGTTAAATGGGATAGTCCATTTGGAGAAGGTCGACCTGGTTGGCATATTGAATGTTCTGTAATGGCAAAAGAAACTCTAGGTGATACAATAGACATTCACGCTGGTGGACAAGACTTAACATTCCCTCACCACGAGAATGAAATAGCACAATCTGAATGTCACAACCATGCACCATTTAGCAACTATTGGATGCATAATGCCTTTATTAATATTGATAATGTTAAAATGAGTAAAAGTTTAGGTAACTTCCGCCTTGTAAAAGATATTATTGCGGAAATAGACCCAATGGTACTGCGTTTATTCATGTTAACAGTTCACTATAGAACTCCAATTAACTATACATTAGAAAATATTGAACTTGCGAAAACAAACTTTGAAAAAATTAAAACTTCTTATCAAAACTTACAATTCAGATTAAATAATGATATGACTGATGAAAAATTAGATACAGAAGTTGTAGCATTAGTTACAGAAGAATTAAACAAATTTGAAGAATATATGCAAGATGATTTCAACACAGCAAATGCTCTTTCTTCATGGTATGAAATCGTGAGAATATCTAATTCATACACAGCAAAAGAAGCTGTTAACAAAGAAACTCTAGAGCTAATCAACGCTGCATTTGAAACTTATAGTTCAATTCTAGGAATAAATGTAAAAGAAGATAATATTCTTAATAGTAAACATATCGAAAGCTTAATAGCTGAACGTGAAGCAGCTCGTAAAAACCGTGATTTCGCTTTAGCTGATAAAATTCGAGATGACTTAAAAGAACAAGGAATTATCCTAGAAGATACTAAACAAGGTGTACGATGGAAAAAAATATAACATTTAAATTTACTGAAAAAAACTTCGCTAACCCAAACCAAATGCAAGCTTTAACCCTTGCCTACATTGGAGATAGCATCTATGATATTATGAGTAGAGAATACGTTATGAAAAATCACTTAGGAAAAATAAATGATCTTCATAAAACAGTATCTACAATCGTATCAGCAAGAGCACAAGCAAGTTTTATGGAAAACATACTAAACAATAGTATATTAACAGAACAAGAAGAAAAAATTTATAACCGTGCAAAAAATCAAAAAAACAACTCTAAAGCAAAAAACGCAAGTATTATGGAATATAAACTAGCCACTGGTTTAGAGGCTGTATTCGGTTATTTATATTTAGAAAAAAACTTTGAAAGATTGGAGGAAATGTTTAACTACATAATAAAATTATATGAAGAAAAACAATAAACACTATAAAGAATTAAGACTAAAAAACAAAGAACAAAAACCTCAAGTCCAAACTCCTGAGGTTGATTTAGATAAAGAAGTAATTGCTGGACGTAATGCTATACTTGAAGCAATAAAATCAGGACGCGAAATTAATAAAATTTTATTCCAAGAAGGTATTGAAAAAGGAAGATTAAAATCTATTTTTGCCATAGCAAATGAGAAAAAGATCATTTGTCAAGAAGTTCCAAAGCGTAAATTAGATAATTCTACTACTGAACGTCACCAAGGGGTTATCGCCTATGTAGCACCATATTCTTACTTTGAACTTGATGAAGTAGTAAATAATCTAGAAATTAATAAGGATACTACACTTTTGATTTTAGATCATATTGAAGATCCACACAATCTTGGAGCAATTATTAGAACTGCTGAGGCTAGTGGTGTTAAAGCTATAATTATCCCTAAACGTCGTGCTGCTGTAGTTAACCAAACTGCAGTTAAAGCATCTGCTGGGGCAATTGAACACATGCCTGTTATTCGTGTATCAAATTTAACTGATGCTATTAAAAAGTTAAAAGAAAAAGGATTCTGGATTGCGGGAACTACACTAGCAGAACGTTCTGAAGATTATACAAAAATTGCAAAAGATGTACCACTAGCTATTGTAATCGGTAATGAAGGTGAAGGAATGAGCAAAGTTGTTACTAATGAATGTGACTTCCTATATCACCTGCCAATGTTAGGAAAAATACAAAGCTTAAATGCTTCTGTAGCTGCTGGAATTATTATGTATGAAAGAATAAAATCTAATGATTAAAATATTAGAATCTAAAGAAGAGCTTAACCTTGGTTTTGCTCTTCGTATTAAAGTATTCGTTAAAGAACAAAAAGTTCCAGTGGAACTTGAACTTGATGAAAAAGATCATAGTAAGAACACTGTTCATATTGGATACTTTGATGGTGAAAAACTTATAGGAGTCGCACGTCTTATAGATCTCGATAAAGACATTATTCACATTGGACGTGTTGCTATAGATAAAGATAACCGTGGAAAAGGTATCGGTCGCAAGCTTATCATTGGCTGCGAAACTACTGCCAGAAACATTTTAAAAAGAGAAGTAATTATAGAACTTAGTGCTCAAATTCAAGCTGAAAAATTCTATGAATCATTAGGTTACAACAGAGTTAATGATAAAATATATTTAGATGCGGGTATTGAGCATGTAGATATGAGGAAAGTAATTAATTAAATTTACAAAGGAGGACTTTTTATGAAAAAACAATATTTATTTATTGATGGTTATAATCTACTTTTTCGTATGAAAGAATATAACTTAATAAAAAGCTCTACCTTCCCTACTGAACGTGATATTTTAATCGATATGTTACGTGAATATGCAGGAGGAAATAATTACATCGTCTACTGTGTATTCGATGCCTATCTAACTCGTGCAAAAGAATATATAAAAGAAGAACCGCCAATCAGTATTGTTTATACAAAAACTGGAGAACGTGCTGATCAATGGATAGAAAGAAAAACTCGTGAATTAAGAATCGATCACTTTGTGGATATCATAGTTGTGAGTGATGATAACGATGAACGCGATACTACTCTTGGGTACGGAGCTATTCTAAGAGACTGTCATATGTTTATCAAAGAGTTAAAAGATAGGAAACAAAGCGTTTCTAAAATGACTAGAAAACATAATTCACGAGAATTAAAAAATAGACATATTCGAATGAGTGATAAAGATAGAAGAAAACTAGAAAATTTCATAAAAAATGGGAAATTTTAAAACTAAAGAGATGGACATATTAAAATCCATCTCTTTTTTTTTACTATTTTTCTATTCTAAATGAAACTAATTTCAATTTTTCCTTTACCTGAAACTGTTGTTATTTGTTTATCTTTAGAATCATCTGTATTTTTACTATAATTAATTTGATAATCTTGTTTATTTCCTTTAATTTTTGCGAAAATATCTCCAGATTCTGTGGTTAAATTCATAGAATTTACCTTTGTTTGGTCTACTATAATTTTTGTATTATTTTTAGTTTCAATAATCGCTTTATTTATAGTATCCTTTATAATCTGTACCTTTTTATTATCAGTAGCAATTTTAAGACTACCTATCTCAGCTTCTTCAACTACAACCTCATCATTACTACTAATGATTAAATTTTCTACATTTACAAATATTTTAGAAGTTGCATCTCTGTTTTCCAGACTTATATTTTTATATACTTTATTAGGAAGATATACATTAAGGCTATTATCACCTAATTCCTCTGCAAAAGCAGTAATATTTAATAAATTATTTTCTATAAAATACTTATAATTTCCTTTGTATCTTCCTTGTATTAAAACCGTCTCATTATCGTGATAATAAATTTTGACATTGTTTTTCGATGTGTTAATTTTAATACTATCTATCCCTTTCTTCCCAATCCATTCACTAAAGACTTTATAAGAAGATTCTTTTGGAGCATTAGTTTCTTTATCCTCTTTACTGAATCTCACACAACCTGTTGCAATCGACACAGTTAATATTCCAATAATTATTGTTTTTAAAAATTTTTTCATTATTATCCCCTCCTCAGTTCAGAATACTCCTATTTAATATTAATGTCAAATAAAATAAGCAGGAGTATTCAAAAGATTGACTTTCAAGAAATCAAAATTTTAAAATTTTCCTGCTTTTATCTTTATAAAATTATCTCATTGTTACGAATTCTTCAGAACCTGTTGGGTGAATTGCTACTGTGTTATCAAAATCGCGTTTTGTTGCTCCCATTTTAATAGCTACAGCAAAACCTTGAATCATTTCATCAACACCATATCCGATTCCGTGTAATCCAATAACTTTCTCATCTTTACCATAAGTTACTAGTTTCATAAAGCATGGTTGTCTGTGACTAGTTATTGCAGAATACATTGGAGTAAATGATGATTTATAAACTTTAATATTTTCTTCACCAAACTCTTTTACAGCCTGTTCTTCTGTGTATCCAATAGAACCTATCGCTGGGTGTGAGAATACTACTGTAGCAACATTAGTGTAATCTAAGTGTTCTTCAGGCTTATTGTTAAATAATCTTTCTGATAATCTACGTCCTGCCGCAACAGCAACTGGAGTTAAAGCAAGGCGACCTGTTACATCCCCTACTGCATAAATTCCTTCTACATTAGTGTTTTGGTATTTATCTGTTGGAATAAATCCACGTTCATCTACTTCCACACCTGCAGCTTCTAAGTTAAGATTTTCAGATAATGGTTTTCTACCGATTGCCCAGACTAAAAGATCAACTGTAGTTTCGCGGCCATCTTCAAGCACTAAAGTAACACTGTCATCAGCATTTTTTACAACTTTTTTAGGAATAGCATTTGTATGCAGAGTTGGACCTTCTTCATTAATAACTTTTACTAAAGTATCTACTATATCTTTATCAAAAGTTCTTAGCGGACGATCACGACGTACAAACAGATGAGTATCAACACCTAATCCATTGAATACCCCTGCAAGTTCAACTGCGATATATCCTGCACCAACTACAGCGATACGTTTTGGTAATTGTTTCAGTGCAAATACTTCATTAGAAGTTACACCAAATTCAGCTCCTTCAACATTAGGGATAGTTGGTTGTCCACCAGTTGCTATTAGTATGTGATCAGCTGTATATTGTTCACCATTAACTACAACTGTATTTTTATTTATAAATTTAGCATATCCTCTTACTAAATCTACCTTATTATTATTTAATCCACGTTCATAAGAACCATGAATTCTATCAATATATGCAGAACGATTACCTACTAATTTAGAGAAATCAAATTCTACATCTCCAAAATTAAATCCATAATCATTTGCATATAGTTTTAAACTTTCAGATATTTGTGACGCGTGCCACATAACTTTTTTAGGAACACATCCAACATTTACACATGTTCCTCCTAATTCATTACCTTCGATTAACAATCCTTTTACACCGTACATTGCAGCTCGGTTAATTGAAGCTATTCCACCGCTTCCTCCACCAATTGCAATATAATCATAATGTTTTGCCATGTTTCCACCTCTATAATATAGTATAGCTTTTATCGATTAAAGATTAGTATTTCCTTATCTTTTCTTAAGTTAAACTTAATCTCTATATTTCATATTATGCAACATTTAACAATTTAATTCAATAGATATGCTTACATTTGTAATCAAAAAATTGAAAATCATCTCATTATCATAGATTTTCAATACTTTTCAATATTTTCTAGTTAAACCATTAAAGCATTGTTAATGATAAATACTTCTTTTTATGATATAATTTTTCCATAAATGAGGTGATTATATGTTTAACTATATAGAAAAATTAGACTCTATAGAACAATTTAAAACATTAAAAGAGGAAAATGAAAAAATAGTTTTTGTATTTTCTGCAACATGGTGCCCTGATTGTATCATGCTTGATCGTTATTTAGAAGAAACGATGAACAAGTTTCCTGAAATAAAATTTGTCTACGTTAATCGCGATGATTTTCCAGAAATAGCACAAGCCCTTGATATTTTTGGTATTCCATCTTTTGTAGGTTACAAAAATAATGTTGAAGTTAGTCGTTTCGTATCAAGACTTGCAAAAACACAAAAAGAAGTAGAACAATTTTTAGAGAAAATCTAATAAAACTATAAAAAAGGCTCAGCATTTTGCTAAGCCTTTTTACACTACCTTAAATAATAAAGTGGTCCTAATATTTTTTTAATATTTTCGGTTGATTCAAATTTTAAATCTAATGCATCATCAACAGTTTTTATCTTATTATTTTCTATCATTTCTTCTAGTGTTGATGGAATTACACTTAGTTTAAACACTGGAGTTATTTTTAAATCTGATGTAGGAACGATATTATAAAGATCATTTTCTTTGATTTTTTGACCTACAAAAATCTCTTTTGTCCCTTTATCCATGTTTACTTTTACTGTTTTATTTGCAATAAAATGAGATAATGTGTAACCTGATTTAGGTGCTACTATTATTTTATTATTTTTTGTAGCATCTCCAATACTATTAAATTCATCAACTCTTAAAACATTAGATGTTCCTTTGGAAAGATTAATATTTCCTTCAAAAGTCTTTTCAAATTCTACATTGAATAACTTTCTATATACTGCAGTAAATTCAATATCTTTTCCTTTTTCTGTAACTACAGCACCTAATTCATTCGTTTGCAATAGCTTGTTTTTAGAAACTCTGATATTTTCTGAGTTTTCACCAGCGATTAAATAATCACTATTTGCCTGCCAACCTAAGAACTCTTGCTCTGTAACTCCAGTTGCCGTTGGTAAATTAATCATACTATCTATTCTAGATCCTACTAGTACCTCTTGACCATCAGACAAGAATTTATCAATGCCTCGTCCTACAAACTTAACAGTCACCCACTCACTATCCACTTTTTTAAAGTAAATCTCTAAAACTGTCTCTGCTTTAATATAATCATCATCACTAATTACTTTTTTATTAGATCTAAATAGTACTTCATATCCTGAATTTGGTTTAATTTTCTTACGAAGTTCTTTTAGTAAATCCCCTATTTTTTTGGTTTCAGGCCACTCTATATCCTTGTCCTTTATACTATCATCAACCTTACCAAATCGTTTATTATAATCATCCTGTCGAATTTTAATAGTATTAACATTTTCTTTATAATTTGCTTTTACTATTATACTATTGTCGATACTAACTTCAGATAAATCCTTAATTTCATTAATTTTAGAATTATCTCTTGCATCTATAATAGTATAGCTATCAACATGATATTTTTCTTTATCAAAGAACTTAGTATCTATTTCACTTAGTTTTTGACCAGTTAGCAACGTCACTTCTTTCTTAGTAATGCCGTTATCCAAT
>CALHQV010000131.1 GCA_938038035.1 uncultured Gemella sp.
TAACATCTAGAAGTAGCGTATATCCCCCGTAAATTTTACCATTAACAAGAGTCATGGCAGCTCCGCTAACTTTCTTTCCATCGACAACAAGGTCATTTCGCCCTGTTTGTTCAACCTCACTCACACCTAAATCATGTAGAATATTTACCGCAGGTTCATAGAATTTTTTAAAGTTACCATAAACATTACTATCACCATTCATAATAAGGCAGATATTCACAGCCCCTTCATCTAAAAACACCGTTCCTCCACCTGTATCACGTCTAACAAGTGTGATCCCGTGACCTTTCATGTACTCATGGTTAATTTCTTTTTCAGCATTTTGAAAAAGTCCAATCTGCACCTTCGGTTTGCAACAATAAGGAAATATTATATCTTCATCTAAGTTCAATTTATTCAAAACATGTACTTGTATAGCTAAAGCTACTGCTCCATCATAAATATATTGTCCATTTCTTATCGGCTCTATTAAATACATAAGCACTCCTCGTCTTCTAAAACACTACAACGTAAGAAGCTACTATTATTCAAGTTCAACCTTAGATAATAGTAGCCTCTTCATCTTAATAGTCTGCTATTAATATAATTAATTCTCTCTATAAATCATAACAGTCTTCTTAGTAATTTTCTTCTAATTTTCTAAATTCATCTCTCGTGTGTTGTGGCAGACTCTTTCCGTAATCCATCATAAGCACGATATCTTTAAACGCAGCTTTCGGTATAGCTAGCCTTTCGATATCCTCCACACCTACATCTAGATTAATATCTTCTTCACGATTTTCTTGGAATTTAGCTACAAAGTCCGGTTCAGCAACAAAAACACTAGACAAACCTACCATCTCAGCATGCATAATAGCTTCACGGCTTTTTTCTATACTATTGATTCCACCCGTAGCCATTAACGGAATACGTCCTGCTAGATGTTCATGGACTACTTCGTTAATCAAACGACCTTCATTAGGACCTTCCGCACGAACTTTATTTAGATAAATATTTTGCCCCCAACTCGCTATCGCAATATAAGATAACGGCACTCTTTCTAATATCCAATCAGTGAGTTGATTGAACTCTTCAACAGTATAACCTATTAGCGCACCACGTGTCTCTTCTGGAGTTGCTCTATATCCTAGAATAAAATCCTTAGGTGCTTCGTTTTTTATAACTTCATACACCGCTTCAAAAACTTCAAGGATGAATCGAGCTCTATTTTCTAGTGAATCTACACCATATTCATCATGGCGTTTATTCGATACTGTCGAGAAAAACGTCTGTAGCATTAGCTTTTGTGCTGTTGATATTTCTATTCCTGCAAAACCTGCACGTATCGCTCTTCTCGTAGCATCCTTGTATTTTTGTTTAATAACATTGATCATCTCATGAGACAACTCTTCTACTTCATGTTCAAACGGAAGGTGCAACTTCAACTTACTAGGACCATAGACTTTATGATTCACCCCGTAGTAATTAGCACCCGCACCCGAATAAGTCAATTGCAAAATAGCCTTCGCTCCAGCGTCTTGCATCGCAGCTGCCATCTTAGTAAGTCCTGGAATACAACTATCATCATGTGCACCGAAACCAAACTCGAACAACTGTCCATCAACATCGACATAAGCCGCACCTGTTACCTGCAATGGCGCTGACTTGGCGCGTCTTAATGCATAATCCAAGTCCTCTTTTGTGACAATTCCATCTTTTGTAGAAGAATTAGTCGTCATCGGTGACAGTACGAACCTATTTTCTAACTGCACACCATTTGCTAGTTTTATGGGAGTTAATAATTTTTCCATAAACTCATACCTCTTTTACATAGTTTGTAAAACTAGCTTAAGATTAAGTCTACTAATTCTTTAGCTTCTACATTACCGAAGTAGAATGCTAAATCAATACTTCCTAATGCTTCTAGTAAGTCTTCTTCTTTTACCCTTACTCCTATTAGTTTTTCTTCTACGTCACGTACGTTACCTTTTCCGAAAAAGTCTCCGTAAATTTTCGCTTTTGTAATACGTCCTTCTTCAACTTCTAAGCTGAAATCAACTGTTCCGATCG
>CALHQV010000132.1 GCA_938038035.1 uncultured Gemella sp.
AGTATATTTTATATATAACTTTATTTTTTTATATTGATAATTTGCTTTCACTAACTGTATCGACATGATTCGTACATGCTATGGCACACTAAATACTATATCTATGTAACTTATATATGAAATATATCTTTAAACCATAACTTAAAAAGGAAATTAAAATGTACTATATAAGAAACATCTATACTAAAGAAGAACTTGAATTTAAAACAATAGCTGAAATAGCCAGGAAATTAGGTATAAAAACATCTACTGTAAATAGAAGAATTAATATTGCCGAAAACCATGAAAAGTTCATTTGGCCTGAAGGATACCAATACAAGAAAAATAAAGAAGACCCTTGGTTAGACTTATTACCAGATTTAGAAGGATTTAAACAAATAGAAGGATATCCAAACTACTATATAAACGAAGATGGTGATGTTTGGAATAATAAGAACAAAGTATTCGTTAATGGAAACCACTCTGGTAAAGATGTTTGCCTATATAACGAATCAGACTACAAATTTCACTCTGTAAATACACTACTAGCCAAGTACTTCCCTGTTAATACAGAAGGATTTAAAGAAATACCAGTAGCAACTAATTATCTAATTAATAAAACAGGAGACATAATTAGTAAAAAACTAAATGGATTAATGAGTAAATCCATCAATAACAACGGATATTACTATATAAGCCTAGTGAAAGATGATGGTGAGAGGAAAACATTTCTTGTACATCACTTAGTACTAATGACCTTTAAACCAAGCGAATATGAGAAAATCACTAAATTACCAGATATCGATGCAAAGACATATCCTAATAAACGTAGGTACGTTACAGACCATATAGACAACAATAAACTCAATAACCATGTAGATAACTTAGAAATAGTTAGTTGTTCCATTAACAGTATGCGTTCAGTGCATAATTCTAATAACAGTAAACAAAGAGGTGTTAAATTACTAAATATAGAAACAAAAGAAATCATTAAATTCCCATCAATGGTAGAATGCAGTCGTTTCTTTGGATTACAAGACGATGCTGTATTACAAAGAATGGAAAAAGAAAACCCTTCTAGATGGATATGGAATGATAAATATCTTTGTAAGTTTCTTGATGATGATACCGAGTGGAAAGAACCATTAGGACACTTAGGTAAGAAAGCAGAGAAGAAACAAATAAAGTATATTAACTTAAAGACAGGTACAACACATGCTTCTGAATCCATATCTGAATTTGGTAGAGTAACAGGTACGAATCTAAAAACACTTAGTAACCTATTAGAAGTATTCAAACAACCAATAACGAATAAATTACTTTATATTGTTGGTGATGGTACAAATACATTATCTGATAATTACTATAAGGAAAATATTGGTACTATTCCATATTCTCAATACGATGACCTATATGTTGGTTATAGAGAAGATATTGAAAAACCAATTATAATCTATAATTTAGATAAGCTATCAGATATTGAAAATGGTTTATCTGAAGAGATTGTGAATAAAAGACAAAAAACAAGACTTAGAATTTTATCAGGTGTATTTGATAAGAATGAATATATGTTTGTACCTTATAAGGTATACATGGGTACAGAACATTATTTACATTACAGAGATACACTTCGTTTAAAATAAGTGATTATAAAGATAAATTAGGGATAGACGGTTATCCGTCTATCCCTAATTATTCAAGTAGTTTACTATATTTATTTATACTGAGACCTACTTATTACCTTGACTGTATCCACATAACTTGTACGGGCATTAGCCACCATTGCATCAATACCTTGGATAGCAGCTTTTTGATGGAATTCATTTGCACCAATCAAGTTAATGTTATTCAGGTATTTTTGTGCGAAGTAGTCGACACCAGGGCCATATTGGAAGATGCCAGTGAAACCAATAGTCAATTCACGTACTTCAGATGGGTTATCTTTATCGTGTTTCGCTTCGTTATCGCCAGAGTCTTTAGGCCACATGTTAATACCAATCCAAGATTGAACAACATGACGGTGGTTGGTATCTGGTTCGATAAACAACATAGACATGGCGTACATGTCTGGCATAGAGTCGTATTTTTCGGTACCAGCTACAGTAGAGATAGAAGCATATTTAGTTTCTGGATTCATCATCAACATGTTAATCCAGAATTTAAAGAAACGACCGATAGCCAAACCTGGACGTTCCCATACAGATAGAGAAACGCTAGATTGTTCTTCAGTTACGTTAGTGAATACTTCGTATTTTTGTCCACTACCACCGAATGATTGAGAAGATTCCACGTTAACAGTCAGTTTGTGTTGCAAACCAGTCCAGCGGTGACGCACAGTTTCTACTAGAGAACGAAGTGCACCAATGTGGTCTTCTTTATTAGGTAGCAATTTAAAACCAATAGGTGGTTCTAACAAGAATGTCAAAAGAGGACGTGAAGTATATTGGTGGTTATTGACCCAAGAATGCCATTGTTTAGCATAACCAAAGTTACCACCTTCAATTAAGTGGGATACATTGGTTTGGATACCATCGGCAAATCCACCATTGCCTTTCGCCATAAAGACGGGTTGTACGCGAGCCATTATTGTAATCCTTTTGTACATTAATTAAAAAATCAATAAGTAGGGTAACTTAAATTAGATTACCCTACTATCATCCTTACGCTACAATAGCAGGTGAGTTCTCAGGTTTGTCAGAACGACGCATATTAGTAGTATTGAATACTTGAACAGTGCGTTGACCATCTGCGTATACAATACCTTCAGTATGCCACATATAGCCTTTTTCTTTATCAAGTTTAGTAATTTCAATACTCCATTCTACTTCGACTTTACCACCGAACTTGTAGTCTTTAATTTGGTCGTAATACCAATCAGTAGCTTCTTGTAAGAAGCGTTCTTCTGGCCAATCTTTACCACTGAATGCACGATGACCTTCGTAACCAATTTTGTTCAGTTCTACGTGAACCAACATAGGGCGAAGTGTAGTAAGTGTAGAGCTGTCATTGTCGTATACAGTACGGAATGCTGGGAAGAAGTCAACTTTACGGTCAGAACGTTCAGACCACATACCACCTGAAGCCCAAGTTTCATTACGTACTTGGTAAGGTGCCCAAGAGTTAGTTACATCAACCAGATACTTGAAGTAGTTATTGTCGCCTTCAGTATAATCGTAAGTGCTATTAGCACGACCGATACCAGCACCCCAGTATTTACTAACGATACGGCATAGTTCGTAAGACTTAGGAACACGTTTCTTATAAGAAGAAACGGTTTTATCGATTCGACCAGAACCCGCTACGATTACAGCACGATAAGCACCAGTACCGTAAATAGAAGAGTCAGCAAACAAACGTACAGCAGAGCGAATAGCTGCTACACGGGTATTTTCTTCAGCGATGCTGATAGGTTGTTCCTCACCAGCCACATGGGTGCTAACACATACCCAACGGTCTTTACGGGTAGCAATGTATTTACCCAGTTTCAACTTAGTTTCCAGAGGGAAACCAGTATCCCAGAAAGTAGAGTCATTGTAAGATACATTGTCCATGTACTTACCATTAGGGTCAGCTACTTCTTCCAACCAAGCTTCTACAGCTTTAGCAAAGTCAGCATCATTCATGTCGCCATCGGTACCACCTTTAGCCCACATCACGCTGTTGCTACCTAGAATAACACCATTGGTACCTAACTCACCTTGACGGTAAGTTTGATAAGGATCACCATCAGAATGGCGACCACCGAATAGGTTAAACAAATATTTTTTAGCACTTACATCAGTACTGGTTACACCTGAGAAATCACCACGTTGTTCAGCAGAAATCTCTTTAGTAGTAAAGAGTTCCAAAACAGCATCGATATTATTTTGGTAAACATACAGACGAGTAAATGGACCAAATGTAGGTGGCAACAATGGATTAGCTGGAGTCAAGTCATTATACAATTCAACAAAGGTTTCACCTAAGTGATAATGCAAACCTGATTTAGAAACAGCTTCTGGTTTCAAGGAGAAGTCAATCTCACGAGCACCAGATACAGTAGTAGCCACAACAGGGTTAGAGGTAGGAGTTTCTTTAGTAACCAACTGCATACGGAAAGGATAGCTTCCAGTGTCAGAGAATGCAATGTGGTTGATAGGTGAAGCGTCTTTGCTAGTAGGACTCCAAATAGAGATACCAGACAGATTACCATGTGCACCTGGTGAGTTAGTTACAAAGTCAAACAACGGAACACGTTTTGAAGTTGCACCTTGACCATCGGTCAAGTCACCAACAGATTCTGAACCAATACCAAATTCAAAGTTTTTGTAAGTATTAGTACCAGCAGTTACTTCAGTAGTAGGGATTTCATCTGTTACGAAACGATAAAGTACGCCAGGGATTTGTTTACCTGTAGTAGTAAAGCCACCACGGCTGTCTTTAACAAAGTTACCTTCACGGTCGCGTTGGTATTCATCAACAGTAGTTTCTACGTATTCTAAAGAAACACGTACAGAGGCCAGTTTTTCAGCACCTTTTGGTACAATACGTTTAGCAAGAATAGTACCACCATCTTCAAGCACACCTTTAATAAAAGGGGATACATGGTTAAAGTAGGGACTATTTTCACGAAGCGTTTCAGTACCGTAAATTTTAGCAAATGCAGCACCATCTACCATGACTTCATCTAGAGTACCTTTTTGACCATAGAACAGGAAGAAAGGCAAATGCATTGGACGAGGCAATGATTTTAGAGTTTGCACTTTTCCTGATTTATCATCAGTACCAAGATGGAAGCTATAAGGGGTAGCATTGGATACGTAAATATCAACTTTACTCATTTCAGAGTCTCCATATTTTGGTTTATAATTTAGTGTAAAAGTCGTTTTACCATTTTAAACTGAATAGTAAAGAGTGTGTGCACACAATCCTTTTAAATGGTATTTGAAATCAAACGAGCAGTTCGACATTCATAATAATCAAAATGAAATACTGATATATATAAACAGTATTAAATTTATTTATAATTAAATTGCAATAAATAAAAGTAGAAAGTATGAATGTAGCCTATTTGAAACAGTAGGTATTTTAGCTAAAATAAACATTATTTTTTTAATTTTAAAGGATACTGAAAATGATTTATCAATCTCCTTACGAAACCACCATTGGTAAAGTATTAAATATTAAAGGTGTAGAAGAAAAGATTCGTACTGCTTTAGCACAGAACTACCCTTGGATTAAAGTAGATGAAAATAACCGTACTATTTTAATTTATCCAAATGACATCATCCCTAAATTCGACCATCCTGTGGTAGTAGACTTAGGTCGTAATTTAAAATATGTTGCAACAGACTTAACAGCATTTGTACGTGAAATGCAACCTGGTGAATACACTGTAGGTAACCGTAGTCTTTATACCTTACAAACACTGCGTAGTGGTTTGACTTCAGACTTAGTAGAGAATGGTCCACGTGCTATTAAATCATTGTCTCAAAATGCCATGAAGACTTATTCTGATTTGATTACCAATGCTATCTCTATGGCATTTCATTGTGGTCCAGATGATATTGTTACACTGCGTGTATTAGGCGCATGGTTATATTACTCTATGCTTAGCGAACAAGAAGTTATTGGTGACTTAGAACTTCAAGCAGTAATTGCTAAACTCTCTCGTGATATTAATATCCCTGCGACTTATATTACACGTTATGTAAATGGTTTGGTTTATAAATCTGTAGATGATTTTATTAAAGATGTACATGAGAAGATTGATAACCCTACATTAAAAGGTTTGAATATTGGTATGTTCTACACTACTATTGCTAAGAATTTAAACAGTGCAGTCTGGGTAGGTTTGGATAAAATGGAATTATTGTCTATTTCCATGGAACATATCCCTACATTTATTGCTGTATTAGCAATGTGCTTGACAGAGCAACCCTTTAAGAATGCTGGTTTGACTAAAATCGCATTACGAAACTTCTCAAGAGATAAACAACAATTCGTCCTAGGTGTCAATGGTATTGTAACTGGACGATAAGACACTGAAAGGATAAAAGAAGATGAAGGTACCTTATCTTATCGGTCATTTTATCTATAACCTTTGGGGTGCACCTCACCAAGACAATCAGTCTATCATTAGACCAGCTAGGGTTACACCATTTGGTGGGGCGCGTAACCACGTCCAAATTTTTTCGGAAGACTATAACTTACCTACCAAACACGATAGGTATCACGCCTATGTGTTAGGACAAGTATTTGAACCTATTGTTAATCTGCCTTTTATAGAATACCCAGATCGTTCAGATTGGGTAAATATGGCAGAATACTGTAAAGAAACTAATGTGTTATTCCAGTTCTATACAGTAAAAGGCATTATGATTCCTTTAACACATATTTACTTTACGACTACAGTAGAGAAGAATATTGTTATTATTATCCGAGAAGAAACAAAAATCCCTTGGGATATGGATAAAGAAGACATTACATTTCGAACTTATAGAAATGCATTACATACAACACCTGGACCAAATCAACCCGCTGATAAAACAGATATCTTATATCTTAAATTAATCAGGATGTCTCAACGTACTATTATTAGCGATTTCTATCGTAAGTACGAAAGAAAACCAGGTAAGATGTTTACGTATATTAACGGCTATATTGTAGATAATCCTATTTCTTATCCTATCTTGGAAGGCGATGTGGTTGAGATTATTTACGATTCGACTATTTACAAAACAGTAGAAATTAACATCAATCAAACACCTACATTTAAATCTTTATTAGACGGTATTCGTAAGTATTTATTTACCCATGATAAATCTTATCGTTCTAATACATTTGAATATTTCGACGATTGTGATTTCTACTTATCATTCTACCACAATAACACTCCTAAGATGTTCAAAGGCGTATTACTACATCGTAACAATATATCCAATGTACGTCAAGTAACTAATTGCGATTTCTCAATCAGCACTAACTTGGTTAAAGAGTTAATTCATGACCATGAGTTTATTGACCAAGCACAAGGTAGAATTGTATTCCAAGTACATTACCGTAAACAATATCGTAATATCAGATTTCCTTATAATGCACATCGATTACACGAGTTAAATAAACTACCTTACCGTAATCGTACAGCTGCTTTATTAGGTGTAAATTCAAATATCCAAGAATGGCGTGCTGATGTATTAGAGAATTCTGATTTAATGAAGTTAGTCTCTTTGGATAAACCTATTTGCGATATTGAACGTATTCAAAATGCTTATGGTTACAATGCTGTTACTTGGTATACTGCAAAATCAGTACATCCTTATAAAGATTTTGTTGATGATGGTTTAGGTGGTAAAGTAGTTAATGTGCCTTATACCTTTAGGCACAAATCTACTATTTTCGAATACGATGAAAATGGTAAACTATTGAAATGGTCTCGACTAGGTAATTATAATCAATATCCAGTTGAAGATTCACGTACACGATATGTTGAATTTATTGGTGGTGTAGGTACACGACAACCATACCATTACTTTGGTGAAGGTAAGAATAAGTTTACTATTGCTAGTAAAGATTCAGAATATCGATTCTACGGATGTAAGAAAGAGTTATTGAACGAAAATCAAAATGACTATACTGTTTGGGAAGACATTACTGATAAAGTAATGTTAAATAAATCATACGACGAACAAACAGATGAAACTAAGATTTGGTTAAGTGATAAATACGAAACACCGTCTTCTCGTGAACCTATGTACAATACAGTAGATAAATACTTTATTTATCGTACAGACGATGACTTTTTGTGTCGAGATGTAGAAGCAAGAGTAGTGAAGAATAACTTATCTTTCACACTTACTCAAGTTTATCAAGATATTGACGAAGAGAAGTTAAAAGAACAACCTGTTAAAGTACCCTACGGGTATTTAGACGTATTCTTAAATGGTTATGCTTTAATTGAAGGTATTGATTACTTCGTAGACTTTCCTAAAGTCCACATTATCAGTAAAGGCTGTATTGACTTTAGTTTAGAAAAACAAAAGATTACATTTAGAATGTATGGTTTCCCTGATACGAAAAACCATACTACAGTAGATAAACGTACCATTACTCAACTGACTGGTATTTTAAATGCCAACAGACAAGTCGGTTATGTAAACAATGGTATGCTGTCGAAGAATAATAGATGGGATATTTTGGAAGAAAAGAATCTTTTAATTAAAGTAGGTAATGGTATTATTGCAAAAGAGGACTTAGGTTTCTCTGAAGATGGTTTGGTGATTCCTAAACGAAGAGATGTATTAGAAGGTAAACCATACGAAATTGTTGACGTAATCTCTGGTAAACGAGATACTTATCCTAAAGATGCTTATCAGTTTAAGAAAGAAGCTGAAGTATTAGATAAGAAGATTTCTGATTACATGACTATGTTATTACCAGAACAAAGGACAACCACCAATCCACCAATTCATGGGTTATATAAGTTATTCTCTCCATTGCTAAGTCGTTTAATTTACGATTTATCAGAGAATCTGGTTGACTTCCCTAATATGGAATCTAGATACTTAGACCAAGAAATCATTGATTACATGGAAGCTAATTATCAAGAGTTCTTTAAAATTGAACCATCATTTAAACTGGATGCAATTAGTTTGAAACACGTAACTATCCATCCGGTTTATAAGAATACGATTACAGACATTACTTATCACCAAATGAGATGGTTAAAACAAGTCGTTCGTATCTATTATCGAAACAGTATTGAATTATCTCATTTTGTAAGAATAGGAGAACAACATGCCTAGTCCAACGGACATTCCAACTAATCTACCTGTGTATGCCAGAAACCATGCTGTGGATACATCAATCGTAGGTATTGACGGTGAACCGCCTATTTACGATGATACCCAGACATGGCGACGCTGGGCAATGCACGATATCTATTTAGGTCGAGAAGGCCACCGTAAATGGATTCCTAAAGTTAACGACTATGTTGAAGACATTAGCTTAGAACCACCTAAAGTTTATAAAGTAATGTCTATTGACCCAACCACACAAGTACCTGAATTACGATTGATTCAATCCAATAAAATTGCGGTTGATGAAATGACTTCTGAAGAAGGGCGGTTCTTTGCAGGTGGTACATTAGCTACACCTTGCTCACGTCAGATTTTCTACGATAATTCTGTCGCACGTCCTACCTTGAAGATTCCATCTCAATTCCATATTCAAGGTACAACGCCTCACCATGCAGTTGCTTATAAGGGAACTATTGCTGGTCAAGGTGGTTTAGCTATTTCAGCTCGATACGACCAAAGCTTTAACTTTATTGGTAACGAAATCCCATTAATGCCTGTAGCTCAACGTGATTCTAATAATCACACTCAGTGGTATATCCCAGATTTCTACTGTACACATGAGTTAGAAGAAGGTGAGATGATTCTTATCTTGATTTACGATGACCGTGGTGGTTTGTGTTCACGTACTAACTGGATTGTTGAGTATTCAGCACTACTGCGTGATGTATCAGATGCAGATAAGTTTATTAATAACATTTCTCTTGAGTCGTTCTATATCGATTCTACAGATGATTCTAATCTTCTGATTCCAGAACAAGTATTGAAAAACTCTATTAACTTAATGGGTAAAGTACATTACTCAGATGGTTCTACCATTACTTATCCAGTAGATGGTAATAAGTTTGAATTACTGTATTTGGATAAAGCTGCTGAATCTGTAGCTTCTACTAAAGGTTCTTTATCTTTAGTATACTACTTAGCAGATAATGAGAAATCAGTACATGTTATTAATAACAATAATCGACACTTAATTGTACGTTCGTTTAACTATACAATCGTTGAGCGAGATGGTGCTTATTCTGTTAAGCTCTATCCTGTACCTAAGTGGATTAATAACGATATTGGTTATCAGCTTGACTGGTACTTATTTACATTAGATAGAAACCAATGGTTGGATGTAACCAATAGTGTATACATTACCCAGAATAGTCCAAATAGAAGCCTAAATGGTAAACTCTTTGGTCCATTGCAACAATTAGATGTTGCTATTGACTTAGGTGTAATTAACAATACATTTAGAGAACATATCCACCCACAAACAGTTGATATTCGTTTGTTAAGACCTGCATCTGATGCTTCAGGTGATCGATTCCTATTAGGTTTTGACGCTTATCAGAATCCAGCTTATGGTGAGAACATCATCTGTCAAGTACGTATTGCTTCTGCTACTGATTATAGATATAATATTTCTTGTGGTCAAACTGTACTAGAAGAATGGTTAGAGAAAGTGTATTACACTACCAAACCACAATATCGTACCAGTCGTGAACCTAATGCACCAAAACCAAATATGTTTAAGTTAATCATTAAAAACAATGAGTATGAATTCCCAATTCGTAAATGGAATACAGAATTACAAGTTAGTGCTCAAGTAACTGCAACAGATGTGGTTAAGGTATTGTTCTTCAGTAGAACTCAAGACAATGATGTCTACTATTCTATTGCACCAATGCCTGTGATTATTACTTAAATATTACTTGAATTATTTTATTAGAAACTACTTTTATATGAAATAGAAAGTAGCTCTCCTATTTCGTGCTCTGTATATATCTTTCTTTCCCGAGGATTAGGATAGCATATAGAGGAACTCCGATTAGCATAATGCAGCCATCTGTGTTTTTGATATCTTACACGTAACTTCGGGATAAGTGTGGGATTGAGAAAGCATCGTGCTAGTTAAGATGGCGCGGGTCAATTTGAATAAACTTGATCCACTTATCGTTTGAAATACATGATTTCTCTCCAAGCCTATAGCCTCTAGTACTCCTAAGAGTACTAGAGGGACTAGGGTATTATGTTTTATAAAGAATTCCAATAATCTAAGCTATCGATATCAGAAGAATACGTAGTGTTAACATTGGCATTATAAGTAGTATTAATATTACCATTATAGCCACCATAACCGAACATATCATTTCTACCAAAGTAATTGGCTTTATTGCTTAACATCGCTTCAGTACGAATAGAATCTAAACTACCTAAGATATTATCTACAATAACAGGCGATTGTTTCATCATGTTAATCTTACGGTTTTCTTTCAATTCGTTAATCATATCGGACATACCAATAATCTTATTACGTTCTTCTGGATTTAATCGTTGTTCCAATAATCGAATAGATTTCTCAATCTTACTAAATTCAAAATAATCATCAGTGTTATTTAAATCATTATAAAGAGATTCAATCTTATTACGAATATTTTCTTGTTCACGATTGTATGCTAGTTTAGCTGGGTCTACAGCAGTACCTGCTTCAACTACATCAGATAAGAATCTTTGCTTGATGATATCGTAATAGAATACATTACGAGCATTGAAGATAAACCAACAAGCCAATAACCAACTAATTACTTGGTCATCATGTTTACCTTTCAAGTGGTCAATACGACCATCCATTACGACAAGACCTAATAGTTCATCTACCAATCTAGCATCTTTAATCTTATCTGCAACAATATCGACAGCACGATATAGTGTTTCATTATACAAGTTATTACGAGTATAACGACCTGTACCTGTAGTCATGTAACCAAATAAAGGTCTGTATTGGTTAGCAATAGACATACGACTAGGATGTGAATCCATGGTATCAAATCGACGTGGATTAGAATCACGTTCATTAACCACAATATTAAACACCCGTTTAAATGGGTCAATATTGTAACTAGGTAACACCTCGATTAAGTAATCGATAATACCTTGTGCTGAAGACTTATTCTCTGGAACAATAAGTATCTTAGGATAACGTATCATTAAGTCAGCTAACCATTGAGCGTAATTATATAAGTTAACATTATTACAATCAGCACATCCAATAATTTCAAGATTAATCGCATTAACGAAAGTCAGTGTCGTAGAGTCTCTACCTACATTAGAACTACTATCCATTCCTACAATAACAGGAACAGTATTCATCATGTGGCTAATTTCATCTTGACTATAATACCATTTAACAGTTAAGCCATTGGTACCAATATCACGATATACAGGTTCCATCTTACTGTTGGTCATCATTTGTAATTGTTTTGTGGTAAATGGAGAAACTTCGTTACCAGAAGTCCAAACGTTATAATAATCTCGAAGAGCTGCTTCAGGAGAAACCCTGTTCTCTACAATCTTATTAATCAACCATTCATCCGTATAACCCATTTGACGATGAGAGAATGTTCCTTGGATACTGAACGTACCTGTAATCTTAGCAATTTCAGATTGTGGGTTAGAGTCTTTACGAACCATTTTCTCAAATTCAATCACATCTTTACAATCAAGATATTTTTCATCCCATTGTGCAGACTCCATGAATAGTTCATATGCCCATTTACCTTCAGGTGAGTCCTTCTTACCAGCAGTTGTAGTAAAGATAGAACCAGTAAACTTACCTTCACGCATGGCATCATCTTTTGCCGCGTTCATCGCAGAACCCATGGTAGGAATGGTAATAAAGTTATTCTTACAATACGCAATCTCGTCACAATGTCGAATCTCTACAGTATCACCACGACCTTTTTTATCCGCATCTTCTACAGAGTCTTGTGCCACAATAGTATTATAGTAATTACGTCTATCTAATACAGTAATGGTTTCTTGGTTATTACTGTCTTTTTTAGTCATTCGGTTTAACCATTTAGGCATACGCTCAAATAGCTTACGTAAACGAATCACGTTCTTAACAGCCAGAGGTCTATCTTTTGTATACAGTAACATACGTAAACCAGTACTGAAGTTTAGAAGATAAGTCATGAGTACGTCTGTCGAATAAGACTTACCAGTCTGACGTGGTTGAATTAATAGATATTGACAGTTATTAAAGAATGACCAAAATAAAGAGATATTCGCCCTATTAGCCCTAAATCTATTTTTAATATTACCTTCAGGAGTAGGCGCAATTTCTCTAAAATAATAAAATGGATTAATCGCACATTCAGCAGCAATCCAAATCTTTTGTTCTTGTGTTAAATTAGGATCGTAGGGGTCTACAAACTCTAAACGTCTATCGTGTAATTGTAAATGGAAGTAGTAGTTCTTAATCCCCATCTTTTTATAAATGTTTGCTAAATCAATAAACGACTGGTTTTTAGTCGAAGTATGGACAATAGCATTAGGATATTTAATCCAGTCTTGTAAAAATAATATCATGATATTATCCTTTAAGTATAAAAGCACATTTCAAAAATATAACCAAATCGTCGTATTTACGTATAAAATAGGAATAATACTATCGAGGTGTTGACCCCGATAGTATTATTATTTTTTTATTTATTGTTTTTGATTCTGGTTATTTGAATATCTAAATAAGCTGAAATTACCGCATTAATTTGTTTTTCTTCACCTAATAGTCTTGATAACAAACGAGGTATATAGACAGGTTGTTTTAAGACAGTAGAAGTAATAGGTAAATCCCAAGATTTAACACAATCAACTCTATAAAGAATAAGATGTTTCTTTTTAAAGAACCACCAACCAGTTCTCTCTAATACAAAATGTTTCTTAGTAACATGGATCTCTAAAGGAAAACCTTCGTAATTAATAATTCTTACATTGGTTTCACAATTAGGCTCATCTACCTCTGAGTATATTTTATTACCAGAGAAATAATCCATTATACTAAAACTTTTCGAGAGTAGTTTTTCTATTAGACACATAATTCGCCTTTCGAATGTGTTCCCTTAGCTGGAATAATAACGCATTGTAAAGGCTCTCAGTACTATATATAACATTACCCCTGTGCGTGTGGCTGCTATTGATGGACCAGATTTAATCTTAGTCGCTTTCTTAACGATATCTTCCACATCATCACGGATGGATAATAACAACTCATCAGTACTACGAGAAGATGTATAAACACCTTTCATTTTACTGATTAAACCACTAATGTCAGATTTATTTTTCATCGCATTTCTATTTTGGTTTAAGTAAGTTAATAGATGTGTCATGATTTTATTAACCACTTCATCAATCTCTAATTTACCTTTATCACCTTTACCATACGAATCACTAATCCAACTTAGTGTACTTCTGAACATAGAAACAGGCATTGTCTTATTAGAACTTTCAATAATAGAAATCAAATCCAGTTTAATAAAACTCGGTTTATCAGGTATAACACCAGCTAGGTAATTACGATAAGTTTCCAAAGCATTTGCCTTATCCTTAAGAACAGCTTCACCATCCATCTCGATAAATGTAGAAGAAGTACTGTTCACCCTCATCCCAGACTCTTGGACTTGTTTTTGTAAACCGTAAATGTTTTTAAGTAATGCCTTATTCCGACCTTGTGTATCTGTTAACAAATAACCTACTGATTCACCCGTATTACGAATATCGTGTTCCATTCGTTGAATCGTTAGTCGATGAATAGAGTGTTTCATGTCAATAATATCGTCACTTCTGTCTTGTACTACTTTTATCCAAGTACCCTTTTGTTTAATGGCATATTTATTACTCATCGCAGCTAATGTTGCTTCGGCAACTTCTTTAGAGCAAGGATAAGGCCAGTGTCTCTGTAGACGAGAAGTGATAAAACGAAATTGTAAGACATTATAAATAGCCGACATTATCTCATTTTTACGCTTTTCATTGATTTTAGAAGATTTGTAGAACATATGGCTTAACCAGACACAACTCAGATTAAATGCATCACCCGCTACTACGTAGTAAACTGGATTAATAATCTCATTGAGTCTAGGTAAGAGTTCTTCTTCGTTAATATTAAGAATTTCATCAAACCAAATACTGCGGTCTGAATTAGTAAATTTAACCACATAAACACCTGTTAAATTACCACCAAAGAAAGAAGCATGTTCTACATTCTTGGAAATAAAACTATTCATGTAACGAATAATTTTATCACCTAATTTGTTATCGAAGGACAATTCCCCGCACAAATCATTAAATACATCTTTTACATGTTTATCCATTTTCTGTCCTTTATGTTAAATGTATTAAATAGTAAAATAAATTAGTCATTCATAACTTTTTAAAATATTTTCAAATCTATACTATTCACATGAAAGAGTCGAATCTTTCTACCTTATTTATTAACTTTTTATAAAGGAAATTAAAAATGATTAAACTGATTTTTGCAATCGTTATTGCCCTCATCATCTTCTCATTTCTCGCATGTATTGGTATTTATAAAGTATCAACCAACTACGAGAAATACAAAAAGTTTTTCGACCAATACACCAAAAACAAAAAGTAATTTAGCTATCTGATTACCCTATGGAAAAACCATAGGGTAATCTTAATCTTATTTTTTAAATAAAGGAAATTCAAAATGAAACAAATTAACCCATCTAAAATGAAACAAATCGAGCAATACGGAAATAAACAAAAACAACTCAAAGTAACACCTAACCCAGTTCATGAAAAACTTTTCAATGAAATCGTAGATAACATTACTACAGATATCATTGAAAACTCTGGTGTTAATAAAACCTACGAAGAGAACATCCGACATTTGACAGAAACAAATAAAGATGTGGCTAAAGTAGATATTTCTACAATCTTCAGTGCTATCAACGCGGCTATTGCCAACCCTAAGGATACAGAGTTGAAAGACAAGTATAAAGAACTTTATGCTCTCTATCAACCAAATGTGTTTATTGATGCTATTTTGAAGAAAGTATTCAAAGTAGTAAGTGATAGTGGTTATACTACTTTGCTTTCAGAAGATCGTAGTAGCTATTATTTGGCTGATGCGAAAACATTGCGTCCAGTAGCGCTCTTCCGTGACCAAAAAACGTATGACCGTCCAGTAGATTATAAATCTGCACACCCATTGGCTTATGCTATTTTCTTAACCAATGACAAAGGTGAATGGGAACCCATTAAATACGATTTAACAGACTACACATTTAAAGAAGGTGATTATGATTTCTATCCAACGCGTAAAGCAGAAGATATCGACTTGGTTGAATATACTGGCATGGTGTCTTTGTATACTGACATCAATTATGCTTTTGGTATTATCAAATATCTCCAGAAATTAATGGAAAAAGTTAATGCTTCTGGTGAAGTGATTCAACCCAATTGGGCAATTGTACCAGTAGACATCGATACATTGGAATCTAATTATTGGTATAACGACGAAATTAAAATCTTCTCTGTTGAAGCAGATAGTTTGCGTCATTTCCCAAGTGGCGATAATTACATCACTGTAGGTATGGAAAATCTAGAAGGTGAAGATTTAGAAGATGTTTCATTTACAGAAGGTAATGTGACTGCCAAAGTCGCTAAGAAACTATCTCTTAAATCCAGTGTCAAACATGACACTCATACCGACTACGATGTGTTTGTCGTTGAAGTAACCGATACAGAAGGTAATGATATTGTCAAGATGAATCCAGGTAACTTTTCAGATGCATTTAGTAGAGTTACGGAGCATGTCTATAAAATGCTTCCAAAAGAAAAAGGTTTGGTTAAATCTGAAATTCTTAACCCAGTAGGTGGTGGTAATGTATTCTATATTATCCAACCATACGTTAAAGAAATTGTCCCATATATTGGAATGACACACGATATTGTATCAGGTATTCTTGAACCTCTTCACCATAGTTGTCTGATTGAATATTTGGTAGAACAAAACAGTGATAAAATCATTGATTTGATTCGTATGTTACCACTCTTGAAACCAGGCACTAAGTTAACAGATATCAAAGAAAACTTGCTGTATCGTTTCTACGATTCGTTACATGAAGAATATGTAGGTTTTGGTGGTAGTATTTTAACCGACCTTTATTTGGAATCTATACCGGCAGCGGAATTACACAATACTAAACCTTCTGATATCCAACTCGATACCAGTCTGTATTGTGTCTATACCATTAATCCAGTAACTGCTGTAAAATATGGTATTGATAACAGTAATGTGATTCGTGCTAACAAAGATATCCCAAGTTTTGATTCTCTCTATGTGATTGCATTTAAAACACGTGAAGAAGCACAAGCATTTATTGACGCTACTAAAAACCCATTACACTATTGTATTCTGGAAGATACCATTAGCTTTAGTAATGTGGTTGAAGTCAATAATCAACTCTATATGGAGTACAACCATAACTTCTTGGATTATGTCTTTGACGAAAATGGTAAAAAGAGCTTTATTAAACATGTCTTTTAAACCATCGAGCAGTAGATAAAATATTTTCAAACCTATACTATTTTACTGAAGGAGACTAATCCTGTTTCCTTCAGTATTTTATTTAAACTTAATCTTTAAAAAGGAAACCTTAAAATGGCTATTAATGAAACTGTAAAGAAAATCGCTGACGTAGTAGCGGAAAAACACCTCTCATTCGACGCAGAGACTCGCACATTGAAAACCACTGGCAATGCAATGGAAAGTGCACTGGCAGTAATCAATGAAGAAGAAAAACTTGGTTTGGATGAAAAACAAATCAAGAATACCTTCACCGCCTTGAGTCTGTTTACAGCAGGTACCGGTTTGGCTACCGGTGAAGCTGGTATCAAAGAGATGAAGAAAGATAAGTCTCTGGATGCACTGACTGCTGAATTCGGTGTAACCAAACAAGTGAAAGTGAAACATACTGTGTCACGTGATTATGAAATCACACCTATTCCACGTAATGGTGAGAAAGCTGAACCTGTTACCAAACATGGTCGTCTTGATACCAAGCTGGAAGTAGGTTCTGTAAAAGCTCGCTCTTCAGCTAACCTGGCAGCAGTTCGCGATCATCTGTATGCCCAAGGTGAAGAGAAACTGGGTAAGTAATCATTACTTATCTGTCTTGTATTCTAGGTAGGAAGCAAACCCTACCTAGAATATTTTTTAATTAAAATGTTTGCATTCTTATATAAAGGAAACTTTAAAATGGCTAAACTCACTAAATCTACTGTAGCTGCTGTATCTAAAGGTAAAAAAGAATCTGTAGCTAAACCTAAAACTACCCCTAAATCAACAGCTAAAGTAACTACTAAACCAGCTGCTAAAACACCCGTGGCGAAACAGACTCGTACACCACGTACTGCTAAACCAAAAGCAGTAAAACCAGAAACAAAACCTGTAGCTACTCCTGTTAAGGCTACTAAAACTCCTGTTAAAGCAGAAGTGAAAGCAAAACCAGTAGAAACTCCTAAGGTTGAAACTAAACCTAAAAAGCAACGTAAACCACGTTCATTCAAAACGGATACTTCTAAGTTCCGTAAATACAACAATGAGCTTCGCATTAACCTGCGTAATTTGATTTACGATAAAGGTTATACAATAGCTAAAGTTGCACGTGAAATGGGTGTTCTTCCACACTACTTGTTCAATGTATTAAAAATGAACAAGAAAGCGGAAAGTGGTAACGATGCAGTTGTTGTACTTGATATCGCATACGCTGTTTGTAGCGTAATTGGTGTTAACATCAGTTCTGTACTCCCAGAAGCTGAAATTGTAAATCCAATTTACAAATCAAAAACCGATGTCAATGACAAAGTGAATGAGTTGCAAGAAGAAAATGTTAAATTAAATTTCCTTCTCACTCAAACCAAAAACCAGTTTGATACTCAATCTGTTAAATTGGCTAAAACCGAAGCTAAGGTGACTAAGTTAGAAAAGATTAAAGACAAACTTGCTTCTCTTCTTAAAGCTATTGAAGAGTTGGAAGAATCTAAATCTTGATTAAAAGAGAGGAGTAACTTACGGTGTTTACACCTAAGTCGCCTGAATTAATTTAGATTAATTCAGGTAATCCTCTCTTTTTTATAAAAGGAAACCAAACATGAATAAGCAGCAAGAGTTAATGTCTTTGTTTAAAGAGTACATTGCTAAAACCAGTGATACACTTTATCGAGACATCTATATTGAAAATAGTGTCATCACCGATATTATTAAAGTGATGAATACGTCATTTTACGTATTATACCATAACCGATTAGATGAGTTGTCCAATCGATTCAGTAAATTTGTAGAAGAATACAAAAATAAGGAATATCTTCCTACTTTTTTGTTAGATACAGATTACTCAGAATTAATTAGCGATGATAAAATCAAAGTAACTACCAAAGACTGGGTAGTTTCTACTTTGTTTATTATCCGCATTTTCTTGAAAGAAGAATCCAGTTCCTCTTCTTGGCAAGATTCTAAGATTCTGGATATCTTCCAAGGTCTTTTGAATGAAACCCTTGACCGTGAGATTAATAATCTTAACGCACGTAAGAAACCACTGAATGAAGATGAAGAAAATCTCTTGATTATTATTTCCTCTATCAGTGTTTACTGTGTAGCTGAGGGCTTGGATTCACCATTGGGACAACGTGAGGTAAACCTAGCATTTAAAGAAGCAATCAATCATTGTTTTAGTAATTGTTATCTTACCAAAGAATCAATTGAGTTTATTACCAGCAAATGTGGTAAACGCTTAGGTAATAAAATGAAACGATTGTTGAATAAGGTATCGATTTCTTCAATTTCAGAATACATCTTATAAGGTGCTTATGATGAATATAACGGAGAAATACACTTTTACATCTAGTGAAAACCAAAATGTAGAAGAAGTCATCAAACTAGATAGACATCTTATCGATATTGAAAACGTAATGGTCGAATCACTTGAAGCTTTTACCAAAAGAGGAAAAGATGTTCGAGTGATAGACTACGAAAATGAAGGTAAGCTTAATATTACTAAGTATTACTTCCCACTAGGAATGATGTCTATAGCTTATTCACGCACGTTGTTTTCATTTGAAAAACAAACAATAGATACATTGTTAAACAAGTTATCAGGTGGTGAAACCATTAATTGGAAAACAGAACACGTCAATATAACGTATGCTAGATGGATGCATTCTGTTAAATCCAATTTCTATCACCTATCTGAAGAGTACAGTAATGGTAAGGAATTAAAAGTCTTAGACTTTTGTAGACGTGTAGTCGTTGTTAAAGACGAGGAACGTAATACAAGATATGGCTTTGTATTCCTTACTTTACCATTATCTTACGATAAATCATTGTTAGCAACAGCGTCTAGTACGTACTTCTACATGTTACCACAAGAACCTGTTCAGTGGATATGTGAAGAAAATGAAGAACACAATGTAGTTATAGACAACTATCTTAACGTACCTGAAGTTTCAGATGAAGAATGTATAGATAATCCAGGATATAAACTGTATAATCAAACATTCATTGATTTTGAAATTGTACACTGGCAAACATACGTTAAAGATAAACTATATAACGGAAAAGATAAAAAGTATGTTAATTGATAGACACTATAGTAGAGAGGATAACCTCTCTACTATAGCTATCTTTTAATCTTTTATTTTTTATCTACTTTGTAAGTTAAGAATACAGTTAGATGGTTGGTAGATTCCATAAGTTCGTAAAGAGCAGGTGCATTAATCTTCACTTGGTCTACACCAAGATTACCATGGATAAACAGAATTAAAATAACATGTTTATTACCACGTACAATCAAGTCTTTAATTAATTCTACATCTTCATCTTTTACCAAATGGTGTTCCATGGTAAAGATAATAGGATGTGGTACACCTTTAGCTAAACCAGCTACTTCGTGGATAATGTTGTAAATACCGATACCCATTGGATTGACACTCTCAACAGACAAATGTGTATCTTGTACAACAGCAGGTGTATCAGCAATACCAGTAACTACATCATTGCGACCTAGTTTATAGTTAAAATCAGCAGAACTACCATCTAAATCACGACCTAATGATTCTACCATTTCCTCTTTACCGTCTTTTGCATACATGTCATTTAGCTTCTTAGCCACAGATGTTGCAAAATCACCGTAGACAGGTACATCGTAATTATTTTTTTCAATATCGGAGTTAATGCTTTCTAAACTCAAATCACCAATATATTTCATTTTACCAAATACATGAATGGACATTTCTAATTCCTTTTAAATATTATTAGGGACTAACATTTGCATGAAGTCATATTTCATTTCCTCATTACCCAACCACTGGATACGAGAGGCATATTTTAATTCTTCCAAATACAATTCATTAGCGTCAGCATAGCTATCAATAAATTGCATAAATTCACCTAGTTCTGCACCACCGTCTAGTTTAGCTTGACCAATTCTGATTTTTAACTTACGGTAAATATAAGCCTTAGTAGCTAACAATACTAATTTCTTAATATAGTCAGCAGCAGTAATAGGGATATTATTTAACTGAGGGTCATTTTCAATAATTAACTCAATATAACAGTTTGTAGTAATATAACTGGTACGTCTGATTCTAAAAGAGTTACCTGAAATCATGTCTACTTTAACTTCGTAATTCAAAGGTAAACCACCTGTAGCATTTGCCATCTTTTGTGCACCTGTTAAGATAGCACCACCACTAGAAGTAGGCATACTTAAACCACCGGTACCAATGCCGCCTGTTTCAGTATATAAGTCTAATAGGTTAACACCCAAAACAGTAATAATTTTTCGATTATTGGTTACTTCATCAGGAACAGTAACAATCCAATCAGTAGGTGTTACCATTTCTACTTTACAGTCACGCATAGGGACATTAAGTTTGGTAGCATACTCAATATTCAAGTCAGGCATAACTCGTTTATTGATAACTTCCTGTATAATCATTGCATCTGCACTAACAGGTGCAAATCTATTTTTACGAAAAGGAATGACAAATGCCTCTTCGATAATCTCATCAGGTATTTCATTATAGATATTGTTAATTGAAAGTGATAACATACTCATCACAAACTCCTTATAAAACTGTGTAATATTCATACGTTACTCTATTTTTATTCTCGTATATATTATTAACTTGAAGACGGTTTTTTCGTAGAAATATTTACGGGAAAAGAAAATTATGAAGAGTAATTATTTATAAAAAGGAAATAGAATGTCCGATATTTTACCCTCCCAAGAAATTATTAAATGGCCAAATCCATTGGAAGAAGTCAAACGCATTATGCAATATGCTACTGTGTTACTAGATTATCCAGAGGGATTTGAAGAAGATTTGGTAAAAGCTGGTCTTAATACCGAACCTAAACAAACAAGAAGGAGTGAAGTCATTGCGGCTATTGCTTCTAATATTAAAGACCACCAATATAAACTAACTTCTGTTAATTGGTTTACTAATCTGGGTATTAATCATGTTTACCATGAAGAATTATTGAAACTAGATATCTATCTTAGTCGGTGGAATTATCTTAAAGTTTTGGAAATGATTGTTGGTTATTGGTTAACTAAATACCGCCAAATGTGGGTATTTAATAACTTAGGTCGATATCCACTTAATGCCAATAAACTAATGGATGAGATTAAGCATTATCAAGAAGATGAAAAAGATGAAATCAGCTATAAAGTTACATTAGGTGGTTTAGAAGAATTGGCACTCACCAATACTCTTGAAGAAGTATTTCCAGAAACCATCAAAGCATTAAATGCTGCTTACGAAATGTCTGATACATCTACGTATTTCTTAGATGAAAGAAACATCGATAAAAACGGATTGGTTATTCCTATTACCTTCGTGATAGACCCAATCTATCTTAGTATTATATTTGCTCACTAAGCGAGAGAACAATGGATTTTGAAAAACAATTACTGGAAGAAAATGGGCATTACATTGATGTTAGTCCTACTGTTTCAGTACACAACATTTCCCATATCCTAGATGCATTGGATATTTTACTGATTAATCATGGTAATGAAATCCACAGTGAAACAGCATATGGCGGATATGGTTTCTATAATCCTATTACAGGTGAGAAACTAATAGAAGAAGGCAAATCTTATTATTTAGAATCAGATAATGAAGTCGTTGTCTTTGAACAAAATGAACAAACGATTAATCAATTCTATCGTAATAATGTCTACCAATTGACTGATGGTAGAATTAAAGATAAGTTGATTCATCGTAAAAAAGACAACCGTAATATTACGATTGCTACAAACCATCGGTATTGTAGTATTTCTATTATCAATAAGATTTGTCAACATGTTACAACATCCCATCTACCAGAACAATATGGTGGGACAAACAAGTATCGTTTAATTACAGACATTATTCGAGAATATTTCCAACCTGTAATGGCTGAATTCTCTAAAGTCAAAGAAATCATTTCTAGTCTAAATATTCCAGTTGGTTTAAATACACATCCTGTATATAGATTACTTATGGAAGTTATTGATGACATTAATGATTTCGTCGCCATTCTTAAAGATAAGACACCACGTTTATTGTGCCAGTGTATGCACTATCGTGGATATCTTTTGGTAATTAATTACGGTGACTTCCGTATTGTGGAATGGGAACTCATGAAGATGATGAATGTAGACAGAGCAACCAGTGTTTGTCAAGATGATTCATTTAATGCTTCTAATACCAGTATGATTTCAGCCATGCCACAACCGATTACTTTAAATATTTTGGATAGTTATTTAGAGATGACAAAGAAAGAATGCTTAGTTAAATACGAGAGCTTACTTTTAACTTTAATGTAACTATTTCAAAACGAGAAGGAAATGAAAACCGATATCCCTTATCTGGATTCATTTGAAAAGAATACGGTAGTAGGTGTAGTAGACGTCTCTGTAATGGACTTATACTTACACTTACACCGCGTTCTTTCTAATAGAGAACTTAAGCAAGGTTCTTTTTTTTTAAGAGAATTAGGGTACGAATCTTTAGATAGTTTAATTAGAGAGTTTGTACCTAGATTATTCGATGAAGTTTTTTTAGATAAAGATAATGATGCTTATACTGACTTTGCAGATATACTGGCCAATATGGGTTTATCATTATCTGAAATCGATACGGCTGTAGATATTTTAATTGGCGTAACTACACCTATTTTTAACCAAGTAATTTTTGACGATAAGACAAAGTTCTTTGCTTCTATTTCGTCAAATGAGAAAGATTTAATCCCGACTATGCGAATCAGTTACTTGAACACAACTTAACCAACTTAACTTTTATTCATTCTAAGAGGTAAACCATTATGTCATTAGGAAGTTTTAAAATCAATAAAGTAGAAATTCCAGATAGTCTAGATACAGTGTGCAATATTGTTGAAAACATTGTACAAGAATCTATTAGCAAACTGGCTGTTATTGATTTCATTATTCGTCAAGCAATTTCTAAATTACATGAAGATTTAGATATTAAACAAATCGCTGCAGAAATTGCTGAAGTTATTTTGTTTACAGAAGCATTCTCAGTAAGTTTACCTCTTTATCAAAACACACCAATAGTATCATCTGCTTACCTACGAATAAAATCTTGTTTAATAGATATTGTTAGTTGTTTATTTGAATATTTAGAAAAGAGCCATTATCGAAGCAGTTATCTAGAAGATAATAAAGTCGTATCAGTGTTTGACTTAACTATACTAGAGATAATCCATGAGTAATCGAACCTACGACATCAATCACTTTAGAAGCTTTAGAAGAAATAATCTTGGCAAATTAATTAACAGTGAAATTGAAAAAAGGAACCAAAAACTCGAAAGTGAAATAGTAGATAGATTTATTAATTTACCCGATGAGTTTATCCTAACTGATGGGAATGCTATTTTAAAATGCTTTAGAATGATAAATCAGCAAATCAGATTTAATGTTCAAGAGTTTTTTGATTACATGATGTATTTTAATACTCTACTTAATAGCTTTCCTTTTCAATATTTCTACAATAAAGAAAACATTTATAAAGTAATACGAGAAACACCTTACGATAAAATGTTTGAATTTAGTAAAAACAGCGGTGAAGTAGAAACATTGAAAGAAATCAGTGTCAATATTTTTATTACCATTATTAACACCATTATTAATGAAAAGCTCTATATTGAAATTAATGGCCAGTTAATAATGTGTTATCGCATTCGTAACTGGGATCAATTTTCAATTACTTTAATTAAATATAACCCATGGATATAAAATCATGACAAATACAGCAAATCCAACGAAGACTATTCGACAACTAGAAGTAGGTAAAGTATATTCATTTGATACCTATTCACCAGAAGTATTAGGTACTCGCTTAATTAACGTAGAGTGTCTAGCAGTAATGAATGCACAAACAGCCATTTCTTCAGGTCTAGACATTAAGTCATTCCATGAAAGAATGAAACCACACCTACCACCAGGTTATAATAATAATCCATTTGACATGACTTATGTCAAGCTAGTGAGTGTAGACGGTAAAGAAACAATCTATGCAATGGATTGGATTAATCGTTCTACTATTCAAGAAACGTCTCCTAATAAGATTACAGTGACTATTAATGGTGTATCTAATAATGACGTTGAAATTATTCGTAAGGCATTAACCATGCAAGGATATACTGATATTTCAATCGTATTATCAGAACGTTAATTTACACTATATATGAATAAAGTGATTTTTAAGACTAATTGCTTCGTTCGTATTTTCCTAGTTTGTTTATTTAAAGTTGATTTTATTCGTTTGCCTTTGATAGTTGAAGAAACAATAAGGCTGAATATCTATTGTAAGGGTAATCCCTCGGTACACTTCTAAACAAAGTTCTACGATAGATAGAAATTCTATAACTAGTCACATCCGGCCACTCCTCGTTCACTCTCCGCTGGAATTAGGCTACACATGGAAGCGAATACAAGTACCGAAAATTTCCATAGGTGGATAATGACCTAACGACCACCTCAATCAACGAATTAAAATAGGGACGGTATTCGTTGAATCGTTTTGGTTTCCTTTTAAGAGAAGTTGATGAAAAGAAAAGCTATAGTACCTCTAGAGTAGGATATCCTACTCTAGAGGGAAATAGTTTATTATGTTTTTATGAGGTCGATGGATACTCGATTAATGTTAATCTTTAAATTGAAAAAAAGGATATTATAATGTCTAAAAAATTCCCTAAGCTCCCTATCGAGCTAGAACCTACTGAGAAACCTTTGGAATCTGATTCTACTTTGATTGCTGGTCTGAAAGTTGTTTACAACGATGAGACTTTGCCTAAAGACGAACACAATGACCAATTGGTGAAAAACCGTAAAGCAATGTATCGTGGTGAATTACCACCAGCTAAAGAAGAAAAAGCTGATGGTAAAGCTGGTAAAGAAGAAACTGGTGAACCTGGTGCAGCCCGTGCTAACTTTGTACCTCCAGTAAATGCTGTACCAGGTCGTGCAGGTGATGGCGATGCTGTAACTGGTGAAGAAGCTCGCCGTGATGGTAAACCAGCATCAACAGTAAACCCTAAAGATAAACTCTGATACTTAATCTAAACTAACTTACTATACGCCGACCTTATGGTTGGTGTATAGTAAATATTATTGGTATCTTATCTTTTTTGATAGTGATTAATATTAACAGGAGTTCTAACTATGTCTTATCTAGATAGAATAAATATAGATTTTGATAGAGATTTATTCATTCTTCCAGTAGATGAATATAAACGAGATATTGACCCAATTGGTCAGTATATCGAGCAACAAGCTCAATTCTTACACATCATGGAAGATATCTCTATAGAAGAAGCAGAAACATTTGTTAAGAAAACCATTGGTAAAGAAGGTAAATATCCTATTAGAAACCCAATGGTAACTTATGTTCGTAAAGATGAATATGGTGACCGAGTTAAAGACAGAACTAGTTTATTAACTTATATTAACTCTACTTTAAAAGAGAGTGAGATATTAACAGCTACATTTACGACATTTGTTAGTCAAGATAAAAAATTATCTTATATTTCGGAATATGTAGACCACCAAATCCCTAAGCGTAAAAAATTAAAGAAACTCCAGTTTCAAAAGAAACAAGAAGGTGATAAAGTAGGTGAAGCATTTGCTAATAACGGACAGAACAATATTAAACGTTCTATTAACTCCATCTCTGGTGCCTCTTCTATCGTCTCTACGCCTATCTACATGGCCTCTATGCACCCTATCCTTACTTCTACTTGTCGGATGACTTCAGGCTATGCTAACGCTAACAATGAGAAGCTATTGGGTGGTAATCGCCATTACCATAATCCAGACATTACCATTAATAACCTTTGTGTACTAACTTATCGAATTAATGAAGATAAGATTGAGAAGTTTCTTAATGATAATAACCTTTATGTCCCAACAGCTGAAGAGTTATTTGAAGACGTATTAAACTCTACACGTCTATATTGGAGATGGTCTGAAAAAGAACAAATTATCTTAGAATTCTTAAAGAAATGTAATCGAGAACAAAGAGCTTCTATTGCATTTACTTACGACATGTATTTAATGCGTAAATATAATCCAGAATTCATGAAAAAGTTTATTATTCGTTTAGCGACCAATAAAGTACCTGATTCTGACATGACTATTGCTGATGCTAAAACCATCTTTAGTAAAGCAAAAGAATCTATTCGTAATATTGGTATCCAGATTAATGCTGATTTAGTAAAAGGTTTGAAAGAAGACCAATACGTAGATACAGATACTATTTTAAAAATCAGTAGCTGTATTGTTAATATCTACCAAACTTTTGAATTATACAGTGATTATATTACGACATTCTTAAGAAGTAACCATATCCCACCATCTCTTGCTATGTTCCCAAATAGCTTAAGGAAAGTAGTATTGATGTCAGATACAGACTCCTCTATGTTTACCACACAAGGTTGGACAAACTGGATTGTAGATGAAACCAATGACGAAACCTTACGTTTCCCTGTATTTGCAAATATCGTAGGTTTAGTAGATGCTACTTTAAAACACCATTTGGCTATTATGTCTTTTAACTTAGGTGTCTCTAAGAAGAAATGGTCTTTAATCTCCATGAAGAATGAGTTTAGTTTTGATACATTCGCTTCCATGGGTAAAACCAAACACTATATTGCTTCGATTAACTATCAAGAAGGCAACGTATATAGTAAGATTTCTATTGAGAAGAAAGGTGTTCACTTAAAGAACTCTAACTCACCTCAAGAAATTATTAACCATGCTGAAGATATTATGCTTCGTCTTTATAGTATTAAAGAGAGAGCAGAGAGAAAGCTAGACAATTATTCTGTTAAATTAACCACCATTCTTAAAGAAATTGCTGATGAAGAAAGAAAGATTTTCAGAATCGTAGACCAAGGTGATGTAGAATATTATCGGTCTAAACAGATTAAAGATGAGGAAGCATATAAGAATGATGGTGAGAATTCACCTTATGCTCACTATACCTTCTGGAATGAAACATTTGGTCATTATTACGGTTTTACAGCACCTCCACCTTATAGTGCATTTGATGTAAAACTAAGTATTAACAATAAGACTAAAATGAAAGAGTTCTTAGACTCATTTGAAAATCAAGAATTAGCAGATAAGATTAGGAAGAATATGGAAAGACGTGGTAAAGATGTATTAGGTACCATCAATATCCCGTATGAAGTATTTGTTGGTAAATCTATTCCAAAAGAGATTATCCCTTATGTAGCTAAGCGAGAATTGGTAGCAAATATTTGTAGCCCTTACTATATCGCATTAGAAGCAGTAGGTATGTTCTTCTTGGATAAGAATGTAACTAAACTAATCTCTGATTATTACTAATAGGAAATCAAAATGAATAGTATATTCTGGGGTGTATACCTAGCAGATCTATGTAGTAAATAGAATACGTGAAGTATTTGGTGGTATTACTGTAGCTATTGCTATAGCATTTGCTGTTAAGGTATTATACTTTATTTACATCGATAAAAACGGATATGTTAAAGAAAACGAATATCTTAATAAAGAAGAAATCAATGAGTTTTGGAAAAACCTAAATAAGAAATTTTGGGGTGTATTAGGTGGATTTGTAGTATTCACTATTCTTCTCAATATCGTTATTCCAAATAAAGAAACCATGTACGCTATGGTTGCTTCAGAAGCTGTAGGACACGCTATTGATTCTGATATAGTGAATAAAGCCATTCATTCAATCGATAAAGATTATAAACTTAAAGAAAGTAAGTAAATATATCTCTACTCTACCTTAATAGGTAGAGTAGAGTATACTTATCTATATCTTATTTTTTATAGTTTAAATAACCATTCAATTTCTTCAACATATAAATCATGTAAATCAGAAATCCTACTATCCTTAAATACACGTCCTCCATTAAGAGAAATCAATTCCTGTCTTAAGCGTGTTAAATAACCGCTATTGACATTCTTATCAGGAATAGCAGGTGTTAATAGACAATGCTTTAAGAATCTAGTCATAGCCAATACATATATCCATTTATTTTGTCTGGTTAACAATATCTTAGGTGTATCCATAAACTCTAATGCTCTTATGTCACCTACACCATGAATATTAGCAGCTATCTTCTCAATAGGATAATTACCCTTTCTAGCCATCATCCAAATATCTTCAATATCTTTATCTAACTCTTTACTATTATTGTTTATGTAAAAAGAAGTACCAGCATAATCAATAGTCTTAGCCATAGAGTCATCAGTCAATAAGATATTCTTATTGATAATTACTTGGTTAATGTGGCTAGGTAACATATTAGGTAAAACACACATTCCTAAGAAATATCCTGTATTAGGTAATTTATGGTCAGGATTAACCAACTTTATTTCTCTATGGTGTCTTAACCACGCAGCATACTGTAAATGCAATAAATTGATGTCAATTTGAATAATAGCAAATCCAGGTCTATCTACATAGTTCTTACTGGTCATTAGGTTATAACTAATGTGGTTTTGGTCATGACGTAAAACAGTAACAGGCACTAAGTCTTGCCAGTTTTCTTTTACATATTCCCAATCCCAATAGTTATCTACTTGTGTAATGATTTCTGTAGTAGTGGGACCGTAGAAGTTACCATAGTGTAATTTACCAATACTTCGGTCTGAAGATAAACCTAATGCATTTGCATGATACCATGCCTTATCGTTATTATAAACATAGGCAGATACGAATTTATCTGGTATGTTTTTAGGCATGGCAAATGATTCAATAATACGGTGAAGAATATGGTAACCACCTACGTAATAATAGTTATTACGATACCAGTTAATGGCTTTAGCTAGTCGGTTATCAATAACTCGATTAGCGAATTTTAGGTGCCACACATCTTCTTTACGAAACCGTGTAGGAAATCCGACTAGATTAAACATATTTATAGTCTTTCTTATTTAAATAGGTAATAGAATAAAAGTATCATCATAACATTTTATTATTTATTATACTGAGATAAAACTTGTATATACCTATATATGAATATGTACGAATTAGATACTCATGAGAGTATCGACCCTAAGAGATATAATATCTATTTTATTAGATACATGAAAAAACATTAATTTTTAATGTATTTAAAAAAATTATGGTAATATATCATTAAAGTGTAGTAGGTAGTATTGATGTCAATATTACATATTACAAACAAGGCTAATACAGCCGTGTTTAATTAAGCTTAATTTAACATTCTTTGAAAAGGAAATCAAAATGGCAATTAATGACAAACGCCAACCACAACAACCTTCCGTTAATAGCATGGAAGACATCGGCAAAATCGCTGGTAACAGCAACTCTGGTAACACTACCAACACACAAAGCCAACCTAAACGCACTGGTTTCACCTTTGCTTCTCAAGAGGGCTTGTTCGGTTCTACCTTCACCGTCGTAAACGATGGCTTGATGAAGATGGTTGAACAAATGAAAACCATCATCAAAGAGAGCACCCAATCTAACCGACTGGAACTGGGTTTCTACCCACTCGACCGAAACAACCATGACCTTGGTATGGACATCCTCTTGGTTACTACCCGTGACACAGAACTGAAAGGCCCTCATGGCGTTTATGCACTGGTAATCTGTACATCAGATTCTACTCTGACTACTGAAACCACTCAAAATGCACCAGGCCAACGTGCGTACACAATCAATACATTCCCATCTCAAATCTTCGAAGCTGACAACATTGTACAATTCTTGTTGCAAGCTGCTCGTGATTGCTTGGGTACTAATGATGTTGTATTCGCAGGCGGTTGCCCAATCTTTACTGACTTCGTAAACTTCGAAGACAAGAAAGAAATTCAACCAGCTCTTCTGAATGCAATTAACGCATGTACCCTGAAAGCATTCGCTGCATTTAACGAAGCACAAGGTAAGCTTGAGGATATTAACTTGTTGGAATACGACAACAAGAAAGAAACCCTCGAAGTAGAACGCAAGCTGCTTGGTGGTGTGATTAAAGACTTCCACGGTAACCCAGTTCGTGCTGACTGGCAACATGTTGTAAATTCTCGTCAAGTACAACAAAACAATGTAGGTTTTGTTGGTGGCTCTGTAGCTAAAGAAGTATTCTCTATCTGTGGTTACACTGATGTAGTAATGGTAAACCCAGCCAACACTACCCATGTTGACTCACCATGGGCACGTAAGAAATTGGCTCAATCTACTGACGAGCAAATCTTCTTGCCAGTAAATGTATTTACCAGCTTGATGCCAACTCGCGCACAATCTTTGGGTAATATCATCTACGCATTGGGTGTAGGTATTGGCGCTACATTTGCAGACTACTGGTACATCTACGAAGCATTGAACCCACTGAAACATCCTAACGATTGGCAGCATTCAATCGCAGGTTTGGGTTACGAAGCCTCTGAAATGTTCCGTCTGCCTGAGTTCGCCCCATTCCCAACTCCAGCCACTGACCCAAATGTATCTGAAAATGATTACTTGGACATCATTGGTCGTTACTTCTTGGATTCTACATCATTTGCAATCGATGTAGGTTTGGGTACTCCTACTGAATGGATGATGGCTGACTTTGTAAACGCAGCGTTTGAAGAAGACCATGTTGCAGTACAACCTGATTCTGAAAATGCTAAAATCTTGGCTGTAACTAACCACTTGTTCGGCGGTCGCTTTAAAGAAGTTTACTCTTCTTTGGGTGGTACTGGTCGTGTGGTGTTTACTCTGCCAAATCGTCGTTACCTGGTAGGTCAATACCACAATGCACAAACTAACGAATTGCGTTCTCTGCAAGACGTTGACCGTTTGTTCTTGGACAATAACGTTAACGGCATTAAAGAAAACCTGGAATTCACTCGTGCATTGGTAGGTGCTCAATCTGACGTGCGACTGGAAGTACAACAAGGCATTGGTATTCAACAAGAAATCGTAGGTACTCTGTTGCCACACGCCCGTATCGTAGGTTACGGTGTACGTTTGGAAATTGAAAACATCTACGCTCGCGCTGTACATCAATGTATGTTGGAAGTAGGTCCACGTCTGATTAACCGCAACGCTGTGGCTAACTTCGGTCAAACCATGTTTGCAAACTACATTGGCGCAGCAATGATTGAATCTTTGGGTCGTTCTATCCTGTCTAACCAAACTTCAAGCAACACACAACGTAGCTCTCTGTTTGGTGCACGCTGGAGTAATGTCGTAAACGCTAGTGGTAACAACTACTAATTACCTTCTGAAATAGAAGTAAATACTGCCGAGGGGATAAAACCCTTCGGTAGTATTTTATTTTTATTTTGTATAATTTTTCAAGATTCGATATATTTGAGTAGTTTATACTGCTTTTATATAAGGAAACTAGGAATTTAAAGAGAGGTAATTCAATGGGTGTACATTTAAAATACATTAGTTCAGATGAGCTATTTAATAGAACCCATCACACCAAAATCGTAATCAATGAATTATCTAATCGTACTATCCGAGATAAAGCGATTGTAAATAGTTTATTGATGTTGGAGGTAGGTGAAGCATTTGACAATATCCCTAGTTGTCAGTGTGGTGCACTTTCAATGAACATCTACAAAGGTGTACGATGTAGTAAATGTGATTCGGTCGCAGAAGAGGTTGTATCTACCGACTTAGATAATAAAATGTGGGTACGTGCGCCAATTGGTGTTCCTGCATTGATGAATCCAATGTTGTGGTTTCAATTACAAACATATTTGGAACGTTCGACCTATAAGTTTAATTTATTGCAATGGTTAACTGACCCTACGTATAAACCAAAGGTAACAAAGTTCACCAAATCTATTTCGATGATGTTACAAAGACTAGATGAATTAGGTTTAAATGTTCGAGATTATCAGCACTTTTACGATAACTTCGATACTTATATTCATTTACTTTTAACAGAAAAAGAATTTAGACGCAGTTCCGATACGACTTCAGTATCTGGTGAAGCATTACTAAAACTTTTCAAAGAAAATCGAGATATTGTTTGGCAGCAATATATTCAAATCCCAAATAAAGCTGTTACCATTATTGAAAACTCAAATGGTAAAAAGTGGATTGACCCAAGTACACCAAAACTATTGCGAGCTATTCGTTTAATGGTAGGTATTGACAATGAGGATAATGTCCGTGGTGGTATTTCTACTAAAACCAAATTAGCCAGAGCTTCTAAGTTCTTGAGCTATTTTAGTGAATATCAATCTATGGAAATTAACCCTAAGTTCTTGGGTTCTAAACCAGGTGAAATCCGTAAACACGTTATTGCTACACGTTCTAACTTTACAGGTCGTTTTGTAGTAACTGCCATCAATGGCCCACACCATTATTCAGAAGTGCGTTTACCATGGATTGGGTTTATGGGTATGTTTGCTCCACAAATTCGTGCCAAACTATACCACAAGTATGGTTTATCTTCAGCTAGAGTAAATGAAATCATGACTAAGTATCAAAAGGTTTATCACCCTAAGATACATGAAATCATGTTAGAGTTGATTAGTGAATCTACAGACTCCGAAGGTAATGTAGGTATTACTATTATCATTAACCGTAACCCATCGTTGAAACATGGTTCGATTGTACGATTACGTATTCCTCCAGTAGTAGGTGTTAAGACAGATGTGCGTGATATGTCTGCTTCAACCTCTGGTAAAATTGCAGCATGGTATAATGGTGACTTTGATGGTGACCAAGAAACTTTCTTAGCTGTACTGGATAAACGTATGTCAAAAGCATTTGAACCATTTGACGCTAAGTATTCAGTAGGTGATTTAATCAATGTTTACGAAGCAGACGGTGTGACTTCCATTTCTAAACAAACAGCAATGGCTTTAGCGAATACGTTATTGCTACACGATGAGCAACAACCAACCAAAGCACAAGCTGACTTTATGTCTAGATTTGTAGCATAAAGAAAGGAATGAGTATGGCTAGATTACACTTGGGTGGTAGAGATACAGCTCGTGTACATATGTACGGTACCATGAACATGGATACAGTCAATTTTATTCAAAATAGAATTGATAACATCACTAACCTATATGGTGAAGGGGCAGCGTGGTTTCAAGATAAACTACAGCAAAGATTTAACGACAGTGCTATTCGTTCTATCAATATTGCTCAAAACAATATGCGTTATAGTGGTGGCGTATTCGACGATGGTATCCACCAAATGTTTAGCATTGATGACTTTAGGACAGCATCTCGTAATAACCAACGATACGTTCTCTCTAATCCTTACTTCCAGAAAGAATATAGTAGTGGACGTATCGAAGGTTGGGGATTTGAAGAAGACAGATTCCCTAAACTCACAGGTGAAGACAATCCATATTATCAACAAGTGGTGGATGGTATGGTTCAGTACGCTGATGAGAATTACGATGGTGAAGAACACGATGAGAAATTTGTCATTTATTCCAATGACGCATTAGATGAACTTCCTGAACTCTTAATGAATCAGAAAGTTATGGTGCGTAATAACTGGAATAGATTCTATGGCATGATTTCAGAGGGTGAAGAAGATCCATCTAGTTTACATGGTGCATACCTTTAATATCTGATACAGACTACTACCACTAGTAATAGTGGTAGTAGCCTTCCTATAACTTTTATTTTTTAGGGTAAATCATGAAACCTAGAAGCAATAATCCAAAAATAAAACTGGTTCCTACTTTGGATAAAGAAGGATGGTTACAATATGGTGAAAAGAATAAACTAGATCGATTACTGGCTTATTTTTTTACATCTGAAGCGTCTCAATCTACATTATACTATGGTAGCATACCCACCTATCAATCTATTGCAGCTAATAATATAGAAGACATTTCTACTCTTAGGGAACAACTAGAAACAAGTGTTACTGAATACTTAAGAAAGTATTTAGAGAGTGTGAATGTTGAAGTCTATGTTACTACAGTAGATGGTGTAATTAAAGATATCCACGAATTAGAAGCAGAAAATGCAGTGGGTATTAAAATGAATGTCCAATATTACGATAACGATAAATTCGTTGTTTTTGAGAAGAATGTAATCTATAAAGAAGGTATCTTCAATTATGTATTGGATAAATTCAACACAGGTTTTTCTATCTCGGAAGATTACCGTGATCCACGTTAATTAGTAAAAAAAGGAAATTAAAATGGCAGAATATAGCTTAGTAGAAACAGCTAATGAATTATCAGTCGTCCGTCCTGGCGAAGAGTTTAATGAACAAGCTATTATGGTAAACAGCGTTAAACCAGTAGTCGATGCATTAAACAATGAAGCAAAACTTAAAAACGAATCTCGTTCTATCATTAATGTTTTAGAATACATTGATAACTTCTTACCCATGCATTGTGGTTATGTCACTGACGAAGACCGATACACTATTGAAGATTGGTTAGATTTTGCCGGTGGTCCGTTTAATGAAGTAGACTTAGTAGATAAAGACGGAAACATTGTTGCTACTGTACCGTCTATGTATCCTAATAACAGTTATGTATTGTTAAACGAAGAAGTAGAAGAGATTGATGATAATACTACTTCATTAGGTCGTAAGTTTGAAATCATTAATAATACAGGTGATAATTATCGAACTATCTCACGTAAATCTCGTACAGATTTATACGAAAGTATGTTAGAGAGATTTGATGGAAGTGTCATTGAAGCACATAAAGCAAAATGGAATGCATTCTTTGTGAAAATGGGCTTATTTAAACCTACAGGTGAAACCAACGAGAAACAAACTAATAGTGAAGATGATGTGGTAAATGGTGAATCTAATCCATTTATTTCTTACTAAAAACCATTTCTGAATATTAGTTTAAAAGGAAGTGTCCAATGTTAAGACCACTTAAAATTAAAGCATTCGGTGATGTCCACAATGGACACTCTTCTACGCCTACTATTAAAATTTCAGAAGAGATACGTGAGTGTTTCCCCTATGGTAAAGATGCAGCAGGTACAGATATTCTGGTATTAGATGGTGACTGGTATGATAAGTTATTACCCAATAATCATCAAGACGCTATTGATACAGAAGTCACTATGTATTACTTGTTACGATATTGTAAAGACCATGATATTGTATTTTGTATTGTAGATGGTACACCACTACATGATGCAGGACAGATTCAGAAGTTTTTACATATTAACAAAGAAGCTAAGATTGATGCTGAAGTTATTTTGGTAGATACCATTGATATCGTGTATATTTCTAAATACGATGTCAATGTATTATTTGTACCAGATAGACCAAGAACAACTCCTCAAGAAACATTCAGTATTGTACAAGAGAAATTAAAACAACACAATATTGAACAAGTAGACTTTGCAATTATGCATGGTTGTTTTCAATATCAATTACCAGAATTAGCTCCAGACCACAAACACAATGAGGAAGATTACGAGAATATCGTAAAAGGTCCAATTATTATTGGCCATATCCACAAACATTCCTCTAAGGGTAAGATTATTGCCCCAGGTAGTTTTTCTAGATTAACACATGGTGAAGAAGAGCCTAAAGGTTATATAGAAATTATTCTACAACCATCAGGTGAATTTAAAGCAAAATTCATTGAGAATAAAACAGCAACTATTTATAAGACCATTAATATTACTGGGCTTTCATTACAAGATTCCTTTGATAAAATCAAAAGAAATGTGGAATCATTGCCACCACTATCTAGAGTCAGGATAGAATGTGAACAAGGACATCCTATTTCTTTAGATAAAACATTCATGGTTTTAAAAATGGAAAACATTGATATTTATTGGTCGATTAAAGTCAATACGGATAAATCTATTATCGCTAATCAAGAAGAAGTATTTAGTATTGAAAATGATTATGTTCCATTGGTTATTAATCCTGATAATATCGAAGAGTTGATTCTCTTAAAAGCTGAACAAAAAGGATATTCACCACAAGTGATTAAAACCATTCCAAATTACTTAAATGAAATTCTGAAAGAAGATTGAAATGAACTATGTGAATGAAAGAGAAAGAGGACAACTCCCTTTATCTATTGGTACATCACTTGCATTTGAATCTATGTTAAACACCAGTGAGATTATCAAACACGATAAACCACTGTATGTAGGAAATGGTAGAGTGTGGATAAATATTAAAACACTCTACCGTAATATATACGGTTCAGTACATAGAGAAAACATTGATAGAACATCAGATGCTCAATTTGCAGATGCTATGTTTAGTGAGATTGATTTAATTAAAGATATTTGTAGTGAAGAAGCAAATGGTATTGAGCCTGTATTCTATTGTCCTAACTATGTGAAATTAGATAATTTTAATAATGAAACTTTATTAAGATTAGATAATACTTCACTACAACAGACTTATAGCAAACGAATGACAAACTGTTTAAAGATTGTTTTGCCAGAGTTTAATAAGTCAAAAGAGTTAACCAATCCGAATAGAATACGAATATATGATAATTTTATAGAAGATATAGAAAATCAAAATACACTAATGATTACTCATTATGCTTTTGATTTATTGTCTTTTAGAAAGTTTAAGAATTTAACTTTACTCGAAACCCACACAGGTAAAGCTAAAGGTAGAGAGTTATGGTATACGAAATATTACAATGGTAAAGATTTACCTGAGTTACCATTTAGGTTAGACTTATTAACTTTATTAGGTGACGGTACATTATTTAGAACCAAAGTACCTAAGTTTAAAAAAGAAATTATCAGAATGGCTAAAGACTATCATTGGTCTAGTATTACTACTACGGATAAGATTAGACACAATATTTCTGATATTAAAGACCATCAGATAAGAATGAGACTATTAGCTTGTATTAAAAACGAATATTGTTAATAGTTTTATCACTTACTTATTCATGAATACAATTATTTAAACCTTAGTTTAAAGGAAAAAGAAAATGGCTGAAAAGCAACAATTTAACCCAATGTATCGCCCTAATATTACCAGCATTAACTTGACTACTCTTTGGGGTCGTAATGAAGAGAAAAGTGTAGCTTATTGCAAAATGTATATTTCTGGCAATAAACTGCGTTTGAACATCGGTACTGGTTTGACTGAAGATAAAGCAAAACGTCAACCAAATATCCGTATGGAATTTAAAGACGGTCAAGTACCTTCTTTCTTAGCTATCTTGGATATTCTTCGTGACTTAGCACTTCATCAAGATGATGGTGAAAAGAAAACAGTACAATGTCCTGTTTACGGTTATGTTAAACCACGTGATGCTCAAAAAGCAGAACGTAAACAAATTGGTACTATTCAAGTAGGTCGTACTGAAAAAGGTATTTACTACTTCACAGCATTTGATGGCTATCATGGTAAAGTAATGTTCCCTCTGACATTTGAACGTGATATTGAAGTTTATAATGTTAATACAGGTGAACCTGCTGATGCTGGCTGGAAATCTCGTTGTTATATGCTCTCTTGGGTAGAAACCATGAAGAAACTGATTGTTTCTACTTTGGTTCAAGAGTTCGTAGACCCAGACGCTAAGAAAGACAGTAACCAATCAAATGGTAATCGTAGCTATCAATCTGGTGGTAACAATAGTCAATCTAATTCTAATTCTAATAGTGGTGGTAATAATAATTTCGATGATTTTGAAGATGATTTCTTACCTTAATTAATTTAAAAGCTAAACTAGAGACTCTTTCCTAAGAGTCTCTAGTATTATATATTATTTCTAGTTATTATATATTATTTCTAGTATATAATATTATAATGGTGGATGTTAGTGATAATATTCCACTTCTTTTAATTAAAAGGAAATCAAAATGAACTACATAACTTTTGAGATGGACAGTACAAAGGCCAATGTACTCGTCTGTTATCAGAATGAGTCTGTGTCATTCTCAATGACCTATTATAAGAAAGGTCGAGATAACCATGATGTCATGGCAGCAGCTTCTCCATTCTTAGAATTTAATGAATGGTTAAAGACTAAGCCAGCACAATGGCACAAAGAAATTTTTGAAATCTATAAAGATATCAAAAAATCTATTCTTGAAATCAATGATGTTAATCGTTTGATTGGAGTATTGAATAAACATTTTATTAAGATTTACGCTAAAGTGAATCTAGATGAAATGAAACACTGGATTACCCTCCCTAATACGCCAGTGTATGTTTCCAATAAAAAGGAAACTAATTACGACCCACAAACGACTTATGTCTATCAAGACTATTTAGATTTGGTAACATACTCACTCGCATTACGATTTGTCGCTCCTATTTGGGGTGATATACATAATCGATTAAATAGTGAATTTGGTAAAGATGCTAAAGAAGTGTATTCGATGGAAATCCTATACGATACATGCATGGTGTCTAATCCAGAGAAGAACTATATCTGTACAGCCGAGAATCGCTTACGTGAGTTTATTGCAAATACTAAACTGAAGTTAGAGACTAATGCTGTATTGGTATCTGGTTTATCAGAAGACGATTTCTATAATTACCTGTATTCTGTTATTATCTTGAAGAAGATTGCTCAAGGTGATATTTCAGGTAATGATGATTCGTATCATTTGATTGCACAAACTTATTTCTTCTTGTCTAATAAAATCAAACAGGCTTCAAAATCTTATGGTGCTGATTCTACTCAAATCCAAATGAAGAAGAATCCTGTAGAAGACAAGAAAGGTAATGAATCTAACTCACAGTCTGTATTAGATGTTGGCTTTGTTCGTTCACGTTTATTGGCTGATGAAAAGATGTTCTTGAAGTTAGCTATTTCAGACCATCAACGTTTGATTCAATCATTGTGTCCAGATTTGCCTGAAGATTTATACTTGGAATCCATGGATAATATCATGCAAATGAATACCAACTATAGCTACTTGTCAGAAGATAGACAGTACATGAAACCAATTCAAGATGTACAATTAACCATTACCAAATGGATAGTACATCGTTCTGTTAATACAGTGATTTTCGACCATTTGGAATTAAATGAGTTGATTAACTTAATTGGTTTGGTTCGTGCTATTCTTTGGCATAAAGGATTTCATGAATTTGCAGCAGTGATTTCAGCGATTGCTTTACAACCCAATCGTGATTCTACATTTGTTCAACCAAGTTATCGTAAAAATCTGGAAGCAGGTTTATCTGAACGCCTGGCAAAAACCTATGATTTAGGTGGTATCACTAAATCAGAAAAACGCAATATGTCGTATATTGGTTGTATTGAATTAATCCATAAAGGATTGTTTGAATATAATTGGTTATTGACATTGCCAGAAAAATGGTTAGAAGAATCCAATTTAGTCACACGTGATAAACGCTTGATTCTACCTTCTGACATTCGTAATAAAATCGGTGAATTGATGTTGGTAGTAGAGTCTGAACAAGAGTTTGTTCAAGACGAATTTAATTAATTTATATAATGGAGTTTCAAAATGGCTAATACGTTTATTGGTTCACACCGTAATTCACCAATAATTGTAGACTATCTTAATCTTATTAAGGTAGCAGGGTATCAAGACCAGTTTCTGCGTCCTAATGTCACTACAATGACAGGTGTCGCTGCTGCAGAAATTGGTAACATGATTCGTGATTTTAACGGCAAGATTCCAGGTTCAGTGATTGCCAAAACAACCGCTAACTTTATCTTGCCTTCATCTCGTCCAGAAACACTGGCGTTTGCAGACAATGTAGTACCTAATTCAGTATCTATTCCATTTGGTTGGAATGAAGATCGTTTTGTGTTCATGATGCAAATCCGTACAACATCTGGTAATATTGAAACAACAGAATTGGTTACAGGTTATACTGACCGATTTGACGTAGCGCACACTAATCGCTATGTGCAAAATACTGAAGATGTCATCATTGCACCAGATACTACGTTTTACATTAACTCTGTATCAACCATCGGTACACGTTATTTGAATAACCTTGCTGTCCCAGTCATTAAAGATTCATTTGCTGTATTTGGTGGTGGTTTAGGTGCTGGAACTTACAATAGTCAAAATGCGTTGAAAATGACGCCAATGAATTTGATTCAATCAGGTAAGATTAATTCAGTAGATGGTATTACTGATGTTCCTGATAACAGTGGTGTAACTACCATTCGCAGTGACTATAAATCAGTAAGTAATTATCCTACACTGTCTTATCGTAAGTTTAATTCACCTACAGCATTGACTTCAAAAATCATTGAATCTTATACAGACCAAGCAAAGTTATTTGCTAATTCAGGTTCGTATAGTTCTGATGATGTGTATAACCAAGCACGTGGTGCGTGTGCTGACCCTAGCATTACACAAACCAAGATTCTGACTTCTATTTCCACTATGGGTGGTTCTAGCTCTACATTTGATTACAAATGGTTGCAAGCGATTGATCCACATATCGACGAGAAAACTGATGTATTCGATGGTGGTTATCATACTACAGAATACAGTGCCCCTTGGGATGCGCCTACATTGGAAACCCAAATGGCATTGGTTGCTTCTAATATGGTAACCACACTGATGTTGAACTATTCGTTGCGTATGTTGGAATTCTCATCAACAAACATGGTGGTACATGGTGGATTTGGTGCTACATCAAATTCTACAATGATTTCTAATATTGCAGGCTTTGTAGAAAACATCAACTTCAATAACATCATTGGTTCTCTTGAGAATATCATTGGTGAAGAGTTGGGTATGGTGTTATCTCAAGGTGGCGAACTTGGTTATTCTATTCATGTATCTGCTGAAATGAATGCCGATATTAGTATCACCATCTCGTTTGAAGGTAAACCAGAAGAAATCTACATCTTCCCTTCATTCGCAGACTCTGCACTTTCCCCAATGATTACCACTAATACTAAAACTTATCGTAACAATTCACGTGATATTGGTGCGGTAATGGATTTGGTTGAAGAAACAGTAATCAGTTCTAGTGGTATCACTGGTTATACTGGTGGTATGGGTGATGTGTTTGACCATATGCAAAGCGGACATAACCCAGGTAATGTCTATTAATCTGTAAGAGGTAGCTAACACTACCTCTTTTTCTATAAAAGGAATTCAAATGAAACTTAATATGTTAGATGTCTACGACGCACTTTTGACAACTTGTGGCTATGTTGTAGATGAAAATGGTCGTGTACGTAAGAAATTTGGTAAAGCACACCCAGTGTCTATGGAAATTGAAGGTGAAACTCGATACTTAGTATTGCCTACACGTGAAAACATGACTTCACCTGATGTCATGAATTTCGTATTCTTCCATCCATTCCAAGAAAACTTGGTGCGTGGTGAATCACGTGTGATGTCAGCAGTACGTCGTGAGTTGAACCATTTCTATGGTGCGTCAGTTTCTGCATTGATGTGTGATATTGTCGCTATTTCATCTGGTACAGTAAACCATAGTGATTTGACTGTAGAACAACGTAAGTTTATCAGTTCTATCGGTAAAGTAGACGAGAGATTTGTAAAAGACTTTGATAAGATTATTAATAATCTAGCTAGTCGTAAATCTCGTAATACACCAGTATATCTTTCATTGCGTAAAGGTGTAAACTGGGACGGTAAAACACACTCACGTGCAGCCATTTGGTCTTCACCATTACTCGAAGAAGTCATGACTTGTATTGAACAAGTAAACAAAGGCACACAAGCTACTCCTAAAATTCTAGGTGTATCTGTTCGTAAAGGTGATTTGAAAACATACGAAAACCTTTGTCGTGCATTCTTCGGTAACATCGATGAAAAGAACCATGAGTTCTATAGTTCATCTGACGCTACTGATGCACCATATTGCGAATCATTTGTTCGTTCATTGTTGACATTACCTAAACGACTGAATGCTATTTCTGATATGTTCTATACTGGTAAAGGTATGGTTCATGCTAAAGAAGTATCGAAAGAATGTCATGAAACCACCCATATCGATATCGATTGGTTGGAAGAGTTGGTAAAAGAATCAGAAACAGGTACCTTTACAGTACGTGATTGGCGTAAAGAGTATTTGTTGATTCCTTTGCAAGATGGTAATGAAGGTGTAGCTGCAATTACTCAAGAAGAAGCAAAACAAGAAGCTCCTTCTCGTAGTAAATATGGTGCGGTAACAGAACAGGTAGCTGGACACCCTGCTATAGCACATCCAGCTAATGTACAAACTACTCAAGCAGCACCAGTAGCACAGCCTGTTCAAACAGCACAATATCCACAAGCACAATCAGTAGCACAGCCAGTGCAAGCAGGTAATCAGTTCTTGGCACGTCAAGAGCCAGTACAATACGTACAACCTGTATACCAACAAGCTCAACCAGTACAACAAACAGGTGGTAATCAATTCTTACGTCGTCAAGATACCGTACAACAGTATCAACCAAACAATGGTCAATACAGCGGTTTCTTAGCACATCGTCAGAATCAGATTAACAATCATCATCGTATGTTTACACCTCCTGCAGCAGTTAATGGTTATGTTCCTGGCCAATCACATTCAGTGAATGTACCAAGAAATGCGGGTTTCGGTTACGGTGGTTATAATGGTGGTAACAATAACTTCTTCGCTCGTAATGGTTCTGCTTCATTGTTTAGTACTCGTAAACGATAAATAGTAATAACTAGATACACTACCATTTGGTAGTGTATCTAGATTACTATATATTTTTTTAACATGATATTATCTAGGAGTAGTTCTACTTAACTAGCTGTCCGTTTTACAATTTGATTATGGTAAGAAAGTAAACTATTAATTAATTCAGAACGAGGAATCTTAATTGTTAGCTTATCTTTTTTATATTCACTAGGTGAAGAATAACCATTAATTCTCATTGTAATCCAATGGTGTTGTACTGGTACAGCTAAGTTTCTTAACAAACCATAGAAATCGTATTCAAAGCGATTTGCGTCAATAGGAGAGATTGTTTTAAATTCCTCAATATTTTTAGGGTCACTTAAGATAGATAAGTGGTCCTCTAATACTGTTTTAAAACTTTCAGATACGTAATCGCCATCATCGAATGTAGAATCAAGTAATGATGATGCCATTTGTAAAACCTTTCAGGTATATATTATTAAATTGGAAGAAATAGAATAGTATTATTCTATCTTTTAGTATAGTGAAGCACTTATAAAAGGAAACCAAAATGACTGAACAAATTGAAACAGTCTATAACGAAAACGATATACGGTTAATTGGTGCGACCGCCTTTAATCCGTTTAGTGAATACACTTCATCGTCACGTGGTCAAATGCAGGCAAATGCCATTTCACAACACTATGTGATTAGTGGGTGTAAGCCGAATATGATTCAAACTGGTGCGGATATAGAGTACGGTAGATTCTCTAATTCCATTACCACACCCCATAACATGGTAGTATTTTCGATTGTAAACCGTTATATTCCGTCCCAACATAACGGCATTCAATTGAATCCACAACAGATTGTTATATACCAAACATTCGATGAAGGTTCTCGTCCATTATTTGGTATTATTGACATTAATCGTTTTAGTTCATCACATCCTAAGTTTGGTTTTGAATATAAACCAACTGAAGAAGCACAAAATATCCGTGTCGGTAACAGTATTCCAAAAGGAACAGTATTATACGATACACCTGCAAAAGATAAACATGGTTTGTATTCACCAGGTATTGATTTAAATACTTTGTATTCTTCTTTAGAAGGTACGATTGAAGACTCGATTCTGATTGCCAAAGATGTTGCACCATTACTTAAAACTAAAACATTTACCACACGTGTATTTGAATTAGGTGAAAAAGAATTCCCATTGAATTTGTATGGTGATGATGACAACTATAAAGTCATGCCAGATATCGGTGAATACTGTATTCCTACAGGTCAAGCCTATTCTGGTATTGTCATGGCAAAACGTGAATATCGTCCTGACCTTTTGCCTATCATGTTTACGAAGAAATCTACACGGATTTTTGATTCAGTGACAGACGTACCACTAGATGGTAATGGTCAAGAAGCTCGTGTAATTGATATCATTGTATACAAACAACCTAAAACCAATACAGCAGTAGCACCTAAAGTCATGGAACAATTAGATAAGTATGCAAATGCTTATCGTGATTTTTGCGAACGTATTGTTAATGAATATCGTAAAATCATGGCTAAGACCAATGGTAATGCAGAGTTTACAGATGACTTTGATCAATTGATTAAACACTGTATGGCTATTACCAATGAACCAACAAGTGATGAACGTACTCGTAATGTACCTATCCAGAAAGTTTCAAACTTCAATCGTAAGTTAGATGACATTACCATTATCGTAACAACCGAGTATACTAAAGAAGTAGGCCCAGGTTTTAAAATCACAGGCTTGCATGGTAACAAAGGTGTAATCGCCGATGTGGTGACAGTAGAACCCTCTCAAATGCCTTACGATCCTATTACAGGTATTCGTGCAGATATTTGTATTGGTGTAAACTCTACCTTTAACCGAATGAACCAAGGTCAAACTTACGAGGTTAGCTTAAAAGCTGCCATGTTGGAATTGAAACAATGGGTATGTAATACAGTTAATCTAAATGAGTCTACGCCTAATCTACGTGATAAAGTGATTCGATTACCACGTGATGTACTTGAACCTATCTTTGCACGTCTGGAAAGATTTTACGAAATCTGTTCAAACAAACATTACGATTTCTATAAATCAATGTCCTTCCAAGAAAAGACAGTAGATTTGTACCACATGATTCACGAGACACCAATTATCTGGATGCCTCATGGTAATAATCGTCGTATGTTACATGTATTTAAAGCATTAAAAGAAGAAGGTTTCTTATCAGACCCAAACTGCTTAAGATTCTGGAATCCTTACAAACAATGTTTTGAAGATACTGCAACACCACAGCGTATTGGTCCACAATACTATATCTGTCTTGAAAAGATTGGTGATGATGCCGCAGCAGTATCCACAGCAGCAACACAACCTAATGGTATTATTGTCCCATTAACCTCTAAAGATAAGACTACTCAACAAATCCGTAAACAGGCTACTAAATTCCCAGGTGAGTCTGAAGGTCGTTTGTTAGTAGGTAGTGGTCCTTCTGGTTTAGCAGCAGTCCTACATGACCGTTCTAATAACCCAGAAACTGTTGATAAAATCTTAACAACGATTTATACGACAGACAGACCAACAGATATCGACGATGTCATTAATCCTAATGAGATTAATATTGGTGCAAATAGACCATTACAAATTCTTCGACATTTTATCCAAACAAATGGTACGAAGATGGTGTATGCTGAATTTGACCCAAGTCAACAAGTATTGTCTAAAATCGATCCTATTACAGGTGCAATCTGTATGGAAATTGATGAGAGTGAAGATGAACAGCCTAAAGTTAAGACTGGTAGAAATCAGAACAATCAACAAAACGATGACGATGATAAAGAAGTAGACTTAGATGGACCATCGGATGAATCATCAGACAATCCAGATGAGCAAGATGTGCAATATGAATCTGGTTCTAATGATGAGGAAAACAACGACAACGACAATGACTAAAAAATGAATAATAGGTCTGATATATACTATTAATATGTTGGACCTATTGTTTTATAAAGGAAAACAACATGCAATTAGCTGCAAGGAAAATACTAGATGCAAGTCCTATCGATGTATTGGAGAACTTTGTCGGTAAGTTTAAACTACAGTTTGACGACGGTGAAGTAATCGATACAACAGGGACACAAGTTGCAATCTCACGATACGGATGGGAAATCATTAAAAAGTTTCCCAATGTCCCAATCACTAAAGAGCATTTTATTTCATCTTACATGAAAGACGAACTCTCTTTTACACCTACGTCGTTTCGTTTATTTCTTTCTAAGATTGTAAACAGTGTATTTGATATCTATCCAATGGATACCAATGAGAAAGCATGGGCTTTGCAATCTGAAGTATGGGAAGAATACATGAGGGCATTTAACGATATCTTTAATGATGTACAAATTCATCGTGCAAAATACCATATGTCGATGAATATTGAAGACATCTTAGATATCGAATTTGACCCTGAGATTATTAAGATTAAGAAGGATTATCCAGTTAATGCAAATACGGTAAAAGATCCACATTACATTGCCAGTATTTATAAGCGCAAACAAAAGGTAATGACTTCAGAAAAACACAAGTACAATAACATTTCCATCATGATGCGTTCAAGTGTGATTAAGATTCCACAATTGATGCAATGTTTTGGCCCCCGTGGTTCTGTGACAGATATTAACTCTGATATCTTTAACGAACCTATTCAGGATGGTTATATGGACGGCTTCCACAGAATGTACGATAGATTAATTGAATCACGTACAGCAGCAATGTCTCTGAATAATCAATCTGCTCCATTGAAGTTTACAGAGTATTTTTCTCGACGTGTACAATTCATTGGCATGGAATTGAGAAATCTACACTTTGGTGACTGTGGTTCTGAATATTATTTTGAATTCCAGGTACGAGACAATCGAGATGGCTATGTGATTTCAGATTTGGAATTCCTAGAAGGTATGTATTATGTTGCTGAAGAAGTAGAAGTAAACGGTAAATTAGAACCTATCTTAAAACCTATTAAGAAAACAGACCACCATTTAATTGGTAAACGAATTAAAGTAAGAACCATCTTTGGTTGTCAGCATTCTGACCCACAAGGTGTATGTTCTACTTGTTTTGGTCAAGCGTCCCGCAGTGTACCAAAATATCGTAATGTAGGACACTTTGCCATTATTTCGTTTACACAAATTATCACGCAGTTGGTATTGTCTACAAAACACCATACTTCATCAGCTATTGGTGCTTTGATTGAATTGACTGACCATGTACAGAAATTCATGAAGTTAATGAAAGACGGTTTAGCTACTGGTCTGAAAGACGATATCAAGAAGAACTTTACTTCTATTAGGTTGGTCATTTCCGAAGAAGCTATTGATGGTATTTCAGATATCAGTAATGTACGTGATGTAGGTGTATTGTCAGCAAGACGTACTTCACACATCAATCGTATTAAACTTTTGTTTACTGCAAAGGATGGTTCTGTAACTGAAGAAATTGTCGATGTTGTTCCTATTACAGATGTAGGTTATCTGTCTATGGAAACACTGAAGTACATGAAAGACAATGGTTGGACAATTACAGATGATGGTATGGTAGAAATTGAGATGATTGATTTTGATACCAATCGACCTATTGTTGAAATCACTCCTAAACAATCCGATATGTATAAATATGCAAAAGGATTGGAAAAGATGATTAAGTCTTCAGTTAAGGAAATCAAACAACGTGCTGTATCAGTAACACCTGAGATGTTCTTAATGGAGTTATCAGATGCAGTAAATAGTAAGTTAGGAATCAATCTATCCATTCTTCAGGTATTAGCATATACTATGTTAGGTACGGATATTGTGAATAAAGACTTCTCACTACCTAAGCCACACACAGGTCACGGCGTGGGTACGATGGACCAATTGATTTGGGGTCGTAGCTTATCTGGTGCTCTTTCTTATGAAAAACAAGGTAGAACACTGGCAAGTCCTAATTCCTATATCTATACCAATAGGTCAGATTGTCCTATGGATGAATTCTTTGTTCCAGAACAAATGAACTTAGAATACTTTAATCTATTAGAGCAACCTGAATATACCTATAGTGATTTAATAAATAAACGTTAAGATAACACCACCCCTTCCTCCATAGGGGTGGTGGTTATACACCCTTATGGAGAATAACACATGACAGCAATGAAGATTGAAGTCTATCCATTACAGGTTATTATATATCCTCGTAATCAGGATGACAATAACCAAGTTCGCGCATTTGCAAGAAACTACTTGCGCTGGAGCGAATATTACGATAAAAGACAAAGAAAGAAAGTGCGTGTGCCCATGGCTGGGTATGTATTTTTTACTAACGATAGACGTGAAGTAAGAATCATGCGTACTATGTTAAATGATTTAATTGGTCACTTGAAAATGTTCCGGTATAAAGAAGGAATAGATTTTCAATTGGAGTATAAAGATATTGACAATATTGTGGATGATTACTATCCTACTATTAAAGAAGGATGGTCTCCACGTGGCGAACAGCAAGACGTGATTGATTTTTTGTTAGGTTTTGATTCAGGTTGTGTATTAGGACACCTGCAAACAGGACAAGGTAAAAGTCTTATTTCAATGTTTGTTATTGAAAAGATGGAAGAAAGATTTGTCGGTATCATGAGGCCACAATACTTAGGTAAAAACCAAGACAGTGGTTGGATTAAAGACTTTTATAAGACTTACGATATTGATTTAAAGAAAGATTTAATCCGTATTCAAGGTTCAGATGAATTGAAATCATTTATCAATATTTGTTTAGCAGAAAATAGAAACCCTTATAAAGCTGTTTTGATTTCTTCTAAGACTCTAATGAATTTTATTAAATATTACGAGGAATATAGTTTAGAAGAATTTAAAGACTTAGGGTTTAACTGTACACCACAGGAATTTCCAAAACTATTAGGTGTAAATGATTTAGTAATTGACGAGGCTCATTTTGACCATCACTTAAACTGTAAGTTTGTTTCTTATTTAGGTGCTAAAAGAGTATTTGGTTTATCAGCCACACCAGTGGCAGATGATAAATTTGTAGACAGAATGTCAAAACTACTCTTTCCAATAGAAAGACGTTATGTACAAAAAGTACATGTATCTTATATTCAACCATTAGCATTTAAGTATAAACTAGGTAGTTTAAATGGTATTCGTACCGAAGGTTTTAGAGGATATTCTCAAACTGCTTTTGAGAAATCACTCATGAAAAAGAAAACATTATTGAAGCAATATTATAACATGATTGTTTCAATTATTGAAGACATTCATTTTCCTAAATACGAAATTAATCCAAATTTTAAATTACTGATTACAGTAGGTACGATTAAGATGGCAAAAGACTTATCTAAGTATCTAGCTGAATTATACCCTAATAAGAAAGTAACCAGTTACGTTGAAGATGATACAGTAGATAACTTATATACGAGTGATATTTGTGTATCTACAGTATTAGGGGCAGGTACTGGACACGATATTCCAGAACTGGCTACCGTTATCATGACTAATGCTATTAACTCTACACAAACTAATCTACAGATTGCCGGTCGTTTACGTAAACTACCAGAAGATGTAGAGCATAGTTTCGTTTATTTAGTCTGTGATAATATTCCATCCCACCGTAATTATGATATAGCCAAAAGAACCCGTATCTTTAAAGGCAAAATGCACCCTGTGAAAGATATAAGTTATGACAACATTTTAACATAACTTACGATACGAAGTATCTAAGTCGCCTTTCAGGTAACTTATGATACTTTGTGTCTAAGTCGTCTGAATTATAGAATAGTTCAGGTAACTTACATCTAACCAAGGGAATCGACAAATGTTACTTACTCAAAAAACTATAGGGAAATTTAAAGTGAAACAACCTAAAAAAGAAATTCCAGTTTTTCGCAATATTGATAAACGTATCTCTCCTACAATTGATATGCTATACCAAATTAGTGAAAATGGTGAACTTTTTGTGACCGGTAAATCTTACCGTGGAAACAAAATGCCTTATGATAAACAAATCCGTATTTATGTTTACCATAGTCTAGCAATGACACCTATTCCTATTCGTACTTCATTTAAGCATTTTAATTCAGTGGTAGATATTTACGAAGACCATGAAAAAGGTATTGAGTTTACAGATATCTATATTGCACGTAGTAATACCTATGTCGATTATATGGCAATGGGCAAAATGATTGGTGTTTGTGCAAAACAAATTAACCAGATTTTGAAAATCAACAATTGCTCTAACCAAAGAATTAAAGATACAGTTTCTGTATTAGTAGACAAATTACAAAAAGCACTTCGATAAAAAGACTATACTACTAGACTACCTATTGGGTAGTCTAGTAGTAATAGCATTATGTTTATTTTTAGTGTTTTATACCTAAGTCGCCTAAATTATAACATAATTTAAACACATATTATTTAAGTGGTAATAGAGAAAGAGTTAAACTCTTTCTCTATTTAATTTTATCAATAACATAAAACGACAATCCTCTACTCCTGTTGTAGCAGGAGTAGAGGGTTATACATGTCGTAGAAAGGATGTAATATAAATGGATTCAAGTTATCAGATTCAAGTACTTCAAATTAAGAAGATGCTTGGTGAAATAACCCAAGAAGAAAATGAGTGGTTAGAATCAGCTTTAGCTGCCGAAAACCAAACATTAGATTCTTGGGCTAACAACAATTATTACCGACCACACTAAAAGTAATGATTGTTATCACAAATGCAAAGAAAGACAGTGTTACTAGCATTGTCTTTCTTTTTTCCTTTCATAGTAAAGGAGTTAAAGAATTAATTAATATTAAATTGATAATTGTCTCTTAATCTTTTATAAAGGAAACTAACATGAGTAATTATACTTTAGAAAATTTCGTATTAACTGACGTAGAAAAAGAATACGTTAAAATGTACGATGGGTTTGATTTCTGGTACGCTTATACTGACGACAGTAGCGTGTATCGTGAAGCTGAAAAACGACATCTTGAATTACAAGAACAAGGTGATGAAATGATTGCTGATAAATCTCGTTTGAAGTTTATCAATGAGAATACACGTAATCTTCTTCGCAAGTTGGAAAACCAGTTGAAAGACCAAGAAAAAGATAAACAATAAATACAGATAATAGACTAGGATATTATTACCCTAGTCTATTTTTTTAGTCTAATATATTTTATTTTATTTCAAACCTATACTACTATAGTGGAAAGAGAGGAAACTTTCCACTTTAATTCTTTTAACAATTTAAGGAGTATTACTATGGCTATCAAATTTAATTTTAATTACACTGAAGAAATGTTTAAAAATCTTAACGTAGAAGTGGACCGTCAAAAATGGTTTCAAAAACGTTATGGCGGTAAACATACTTCCATCTTCAATTCTGATTCTGAACATCAATTGATGAGAAACTACCATATCCAAGGCGCATACCTTGCTGACAAAGACAAGGTAATTATTAAGCATTTAAACCCTACACTCAAAGCATTCTTTGCACTGTGTAGTATTTTCTCTAAACAATTACGTCATCAATTTAAAGCAATGTTAGATGTAGATAAGAACATTCTCCCACACGAATTACTCCATGTGATTCAATTCCGTAACTTTTATCTAGACGGACGTACCATCCGTGAAGTTAATACAGAATTAGGTGGGTTGTATTTTGCTACACCAGAAAAACAAAAACTACTGGAAAAACTCGAACAAGTGCAATACGAAGCCGAAATCGATGCTTACTGCTTTGATGTCGTTCGTTTAGGTGTAGGTACTACAGACGATATTGCTAACGTACTAGCAACAATGTACCCAGTAGCTTTGAAAGTCTGCAAAGACACTGCTGAAATTAAAGCAGATGCAGATGAGCGTTTAGAGTACATTCGTGAAAACTTCCATATGTTCAAACCTATTATGGGTTAACATAAGGAAAGTAAATAGACTAGGGAGAACATCCCCTAGTCTATTTTTTTTAGTTATTTTTTTGTCTTCTGTATTCTTCTAACATATTTACCATAGTAGGTGCATTAAACAACTGACAAGATATTTCTACAGCATTAACAAATCCACCACTCATGTTAATACCACTTTGTCTTCTCCATCTTTCATCTACATGGTCAATACTGATTAACTCTTTAGTCATGGTTTCACGAGAAGTATTTAGGGCACTATTGCCATTTGGATAACTAGATGTTACGTCAATGTCAGCATTGTCTCTAAATACTAATGTTTTTAAACCACGAGCATCTTCAAATAAATTATTACCTTCAGCAATTAATAAATCAGCACGTAATGTAATAATCCAATCATCACGCCCAATCAACTCACTGTCTAATGGTATTTCATTATTTGCACCACCTGTTCCGTAAGCATAACCTCTTTCTAGATTAAACCAGTGCATATCATCTGCTAATCGTTTAGGTTCTGAATCAAAGTCTTTATAATCACTAGATTCACATGCTGATACAACACTGTGTGAAATATCCATAGTTTGTTCATCTAAATATTCTAATGCAATACAGTCAAACTTATTATAGATTACATATTCAAATGGATAATTACTTTGCATGAAGATATGCCAATCCACAGTACCAATTAAGTGACTACTTTCATCAAACTTTAATTTACGAATCTTACTGTTTCGATTAGCTCTAGCAATTTCTTTTTCAGACATACCAGGTTTAATTTCATCAGGAAATTCAATAGACAAAATATAGTCTAATGAATACTTAGGTAATTTACCTTTATGTTTACGAGAGTTATAGTAATAACACATGCTATCAATAAATGTAAAACTAGCAGGTACATTGACTTGTGGCCACTTCTCAAAGTTAGCTAAGTTTTTCCATACGCCTTTTTTACTTAATGCAGATTCTTTACCAGGATTATAATCAAAGAATCTAAAAGCAGGCGGTACAGATGGGTCGGATAGTATATCAGACACTTTTACATCAGCTCTCTCACAAGCTTCAATAGTTCTGCGTACATCGTAATCCATGTTCCAAGCACTAATGAAATCAGGCTTTAACTCATGCGCTCTTTCAAAGATTTTCTTAACAACCTCGATTTCAGAATCGACTACATAAAACTCTTGTTTAATGTTTCTTTCTTTGTTTACTTCACCTAAGTAAATCTCATCGTACTTATATAAAGTCTCCAATGCTTTTTCTTTAGAGATATTAGGAAATTTACCACGAATAAAGTTAATATCTACGACAGTAACTACAGTATCTTTCATGGACAGTGTAGCCATTTCAATATGCTCGTATTTATCTTTATTACGGATATTGGTTTCCACGTCAAATGCTGCAACGTCAGCTAATTTTTCAGTCTTACTGGCTAACTCACCATGATTGTATTTATACTTTAGTTCAGCAGATGAACTTAAATCAGTACCATAAACATAAGGGCCTCTTAGAATATCAGAAGGAGAAATACGTTGACCAAAGTTCTTAATACCTAAAGAATTCATTGCTGCATTTAACATCTCTTTTCTAGGTACACGAATCTCTTCACATTCTGAAATAGGAAAACGCTCTTTCTTTTGTTTATGGTTTCTATTCTTAGGTGTGCATACCCAAAAAGTCTTTTTAAAGTCTTTAATTAGTTTAATTTTTCTATCTACTGTACCATCGTCAAGATAATCTGTAATCTTAACTAAATGTACATCTGTTTCTCTATTGCCAATCTTTTCACTTAAGACTGCATTCTTAGCAGCATTATTTGCTAAGTAAATAACGTTACGACATTGAGTACCGACTATTTCAGCCATTTTAATTTCCTTTAAAAGTCAAGTCTATTCATATTTTTTTAAATGCAAAAATATATATTAGCCAAATAAAACGAAAGATAATATGAGAACACCGTATAACGTTATACTAAAAGGATAGTTAAAATGAGTTTATTTGATGGGTCGTTAGAGTTATCTAACGAGATGATGGTTAATGAAAACAACTGGTCAATGATAAAATCAGGTTTTCATGAAGAATTGACAAGTACGATTAAGTATATAGTAGAAACTGAAACACCTCGTTCATTTTATCGAGATAAAGAAAATCAGAAAAAGATTACTGATGTCATTAAAAAGTATACAGGCATTAATGTCGTTATTTCAGCAGAATATAAATGCTTTGCCATGATGCCACCTGATTTAAATAAAAACCATACTTTGATTGATAATATTTACAGAGAGTTTTACGAGAATAAAGAGTTAAAAAAACAAAAAGGTACCATTGAAGCTTTTGTAGACATTAAGAACTTTAAAATCGGTGGTGCTTTTAAAGATGTTAAAGTAGAACTATTCTTAGACCCAGCAATGATGTGGGATACCAGTCTTGCTTATCGTGTAGCATTAACTCCAGCTGAAGTATCTGCGGTTATTTTACATGAAGTAGGACATATGTTCTCTTACTTTGCTCTAGCTGCACATACTTATTCTATTAACTTACCAATGTTAGGCACACTTAACCGTATTGCTAATACACCAGATACTGAAAAAGTAGAAATCATTCTTAAAGAATGGAATGATAGCGACAATACTTTAACAAAAGTAGATGTTAAAGAATTAGCAAGTAAAGATAAACAAGTCATTGTTACTGCTCTTGTTTCTAACCAAGTGAAAGATACTAAAACACTAATGAAACAAAGAGAGTATGAAGAAGTCAATGCTGAACACTTAGCTGATAAATTTGCAGTACGCTGTGGCGCAGGTGCTGAAATTACAACAGCATTAAATAAAATGTTTGTAGCCTATGGTACCAGACAAACTAGAAATACGATTAGTTATCTCTTCAATGAGTTTCTTGCTGGATTTACGCTCTTCTTAGGTACAGGTTGGGTGATTGGTGCGGTTGTGGCATTTAACCCAATAACCACACCATGGTTGCTTATGCTGGGTGGTTTAGCTATATTTAATACTCTAGCAGGTAATACAAACTCTGGTGGTGGCACCTATGATACAGACATTAATCGTTTTGGTCGTATGCGTAACGATATGGTGTCTATGCTTAAAGATAAAGAAATCGATAAAGCAGTAGGTAAACGTGTACGCGATGGTATTGCTACTATTGATAAAGTCGTTTCTAAATATAAAGAAAATAAATCACTTGTCGGTATGTTAGGTGATATGGTTATTGGCCCACATCGACGATTATTGTCTCAAACAGAATTCTATAAAGAATTAGAAAAATTAAGCGCCAATAGTTTATTTGTTGCTGCTTATGATTTAAGAAATTTAAAATAAAAAGGATATAAAAATGTCAGTTTATTCCGATATTCGTTCATTAGCTGATTCTAACTTTCAACAAGAATCTCGATTACAAGGTATTTCTTTTGCATTAGCATTGGCATTATCTGTAAAATACATTAACATTGTAGAAGGTAATGATACTGCTGAAAAGACATATGAACAATATGTAATGAATCCTGTATCTGAAACAATTTCTACATTTAATGAAAATGTGTTGATGGATATTCGTTTGTGTATCGATTTGACTAAGAAATTGTTTACCTTACTCTACAATGCTAAATATAAACCAATAGTAGTTAATGGTAATGGTACTTCTTTAATGTCAGTATTATTTAGCGTAGAAGACTATGTGTCTGAAGAATACATGGAATTCTTTAAACAAAACAAAACAGGTATTATTAATATCTTTAATCGTTTAAATCAAGACTGAAAGGATATGGAATGAGTCTTTTTAGTGGTGAAATAGAAAATTACGCATCTGACTATATTGAAGAAGTACCTTCTGTATCTGGTTTAGGTTTATTTGGTGGTGAAGAAGAACAAAATACTCCTGAAGAATATTATCCTGAAAATGATAATGATTTAGATACGAATGGTACAGTGTCTACCGAAGGTGGTATCTTTCAATTTGCTAAAGAACTTGATGCTTACGAAGAGCAGGCTAAGAATGCTCAATACTCTCGAGCATTGAATAAAGAAACAGATGAAGAGATTGAAAAACGTCACGAAAGAGAAGAAGAGAAAAAGCGTGATAAAGAAGCTGAAGACGAACGTAAATCTGAAAATCGCAAACAAGCATTAAAAGATTTAGGTTCTGATTTAGTAGAAGCAGCAAAAGCTACAGGTAAAGGTGTAAAAGAAGTAGCACGTGTTGCTTATAATCTTGCTACTGGTTCTAATAAGTAACGTTAAATAAGATAGATTAGATACTCCTACAATTAAGTAGGAGTATCTAGTTATATTTAAAACTATTTTGATTGAGTGTTATTATTTTCTTGTACTCTTTTGATATACTTTTCTCGAAGTTCACTTAATCTTTTTTGGTCTTCTTCACTTAAACCAATATGATTAGGAATAAAGTATGGCCCAGTCTTATAATCATTTTCCACAATGTCACTAAATAAATTCATTTTATTAACCTTTCTATCTAAAACCTATGAGTGTAAAACCATTTTCATAGAAATAAAAAGGAAATTGTTATGTCTATTAATAAGTATTCTTGGGATGATGTAGATACTACCACCCCAATTGAACAACACAAAGAAAGTAGTGAACCATCAGGTCAATCTTCTGATACTGAACCTACTACTAATCAAAGTAATACTTCTATTGAAGAGATTCTAAATGCTCCTACAGAAGCAATTAACAATACTATAGAACAATTAAAAGAAGTAGAACACACTGAAGATGAAGTAGCTAAAATAGAATCTTCTAACGAATCTTTACAAAATATGTTAGCCTTTATTAAAGATAAAGGTTGTATCTCTCGTGAAGACCGTTCTACATTGGTTGAAATTCAACCTGATATTCCATTAGAAGGAGAGAACGAATATACTTCTACACCTTCTCATCATTTGTTGACTGAAACTGAAGAAACCATTCAGGAACAAATCTGTACAAATGAATGTGCCATTAATGAAAAATTAGCTAAGGATTACTATAACACAGCCATGCGTTTATTAACCTATGGTGATGATAGACCAATGGAAAGCGATAGTTTAGAGCCTCAAGCGATTATGGTGATTAACGATAAATTAGGCAAAGTATACGGTAAAGGTGAAAGCCTATCACTTCGTCTAACTTCTGTTCGTTCTATCCTAGATAAAATTTACACACAATTAGTAGAAGAGAAACGACAAGCTCGTGAAGATATTAATCTTGCTATCTACGATAAAGACGTATTAGAAGCAGTAGAACAAAAACACGATTGTGTTTCTGAGTATACCAGACAAGACCCAGAAATAGCGGGTTATTCATTCTTATTCAATGAATACGATAATCCTAAAGTCAATAAAGTGACACTAGAACAATTTATTGAGTCTAATTTTAAAACCATTAATTCACCCTTTAGCTATTTGGCTTATATGGTAAATAGTGACCGCATTAGTAATCTAATGGATGTTATCTATTTAAATGGAGATATCTTCGAACCATGCTTTAATGAAAAATTAGACGAATGCGGTAATGCATTAAGTTATTTGTATAACAGTATTGCAGAATGGGTAGAAACAAGAGATTCTGAATCCAATACACTCATGAAAAAACAAATGGGTATTACCGTTAATGCAGTAAATAGATTGTTATTTAATCAATACTGGAATCGTAAGTCTATTGATGAAGTACTCAAACCAATCGTAAAAGATACTGATGGTAAAAGTTTATTTGGTAAACAATGTTTACAAGTCTTAAATTCTAATTTCAATAGATTAGAACACACCATCGTTGGTGCTTCTAGTTTGTTAATTAGTGAAGTAAGTAGTACTAAGATTTATTTAGATTGGTATAACGATGTCTTAACTAAATCCATTAAAGAGAATATGGTTAAAGGACAAGATGATGATACCTATGCAGCATTGTCTGTTCTGAATAACTTAACTAAAGAAGTGATTCGACATATTAGCTATTCATTCTTAACTAAGACTATTGCTTATAATCAACTGATTACATTCTACAATAGTTGTAAAGATGCAATGGCATTGGTATTAGACTTCTTAGGTCAATACAGCGAATCAGAACCAAATGAAACGTACTCTGAAGAAATTAATAACTTAGTACGCCAATTTGGTTTACAATGTAAAACAGTAGCTGAAGAATTTAGAGCATAAAGATAATTACTCTCTACTCCAAAATAGGAGTAGAGAGTAGTATTTCTTATAGTGATTTAATTCTTTCTTCTTCGCTGCTATGTACTTTGAAGTTGAAAGTAACGTCTTCATCAACAGACAATGTTTCATCTGATTGAATAGTCAGTTTCTTACGAATAGTAGCGCGTTTACCTTCATCCAATACAGTAAATGAAATAATACGGTCACTACCACCTAAGTTACCTAATGTTAAACCAATAACATCATCGCCGTGTTCTTTTACTAACTTAGAAACAATAGTAGAAACAGAAACTGTTTCTTTACTGATTTCTTCATTCAGTACACGAATAGTAGCTTCTTTAATCTTGTTAATGACATCAATGTTATTGTATACTTGACGAGATACAGTTAAGTTAATTTGTAACGATTGTGCAGCATTGATATAAGTCTCAATACCTTCGTTATACATTACTTTTAACTGACCCATAGTCGCTGAAGGATAATAGTAGATACCAGTTTGTTCCAGTGTTTTCTCATTAATCGGTGTTAAGTCAGAAACAATCCAATCAATAAACAAGTCTACTAATTCATTACGATATTCTGTTGCAATATCGTCAGTAGCAAACCAGTAAGTAGCATCAACCACCATCAGTTCTAAACGACGAATAATATCACGAGGTCTATCAATAATAGGTTGACCATTATTGTCCAACATGATATCGCCTTGTCGATGTTTCCAAACCAACTGACCATCGTTATCCGTCATTTGTTCACCCTTACGGTGTACTAGGTTGTATTTAACTTTACCATCTACAATGTTAATAATAGAACCAGTCACAGCGTCTTTAGCATATACATCTTCTTCGTATAACATAGGTACGTTTTCAGTATAACGTTTATAGATAACCTCATCAGCATAGGTTCTGGCACGAGACCATAACCATTTTAGATGATGTCCTAAACGAATACGAATACTTTCACTCAAGATAACCTTAGCGTCATTCTCCAATAAATGGATACCTACTTTATCATCTAAAGTAACGCGACTCCAACCATTTACATTACCATAAAAACCAAATAACAATTCAAAATTATTATCTAATTCAATAGGAATATCTAAATCACTAGAACCTTTTAAAGACAAGTTATTAACAATTAAACAATGGTTGTCATCTAAATCGAAATTAGTCACTAATTCAAATTCGAAAATAGGTTCTTCATCACTGTTCTTACCTACTAACCTACCATTTAGATAAACATCATTTTTATCCTGATAAGGTTTGACCAATAACTGTGCCCAGAGTCTATCATCGGGTAAATTCTTATAGTCAGAATTAGACTTCATCTCTACACGAATGATATAACCATTTTCAGAACGACGAATACTATACTTATCAGAAACAGTCAATGAGATAGGAATCTTATTATTGCTTTCGTTATAGTATTTAGTAATGGCTTTAGGTGAATCTAAGTAGTAAGCACGTAACTTCACAGTATCATCTTCATTATCGACGACATAGTGAAATGGTGAGTAGAACATCTCTTTACTGTTGACTTCCTTAGCTCTATTTTCAGCACTCAAGTCTAAGATACGTTTGATTTCAGTATGGTCTAACATAGACATCTTACCATTGTACATGGTATAGATAGAGTTAGGCATAATCGTTACACGTTTCTCATTGTCTTTTACAGTACCTGTACCTACTAGACCAGAAATAGTCGTCGTCAGTGTTTCAATAGAAGCAGCGGCAGGTGTAATCAAATCAGAGTTCTCTGGTTTTGGCATACCACGTACTGCCCAATAAGCACGGTTAGTAACATAGTCTACAGATTTAATAATCTTAAAGCTACTATCTAAAGAATGGTCAGTTAACGCCACATGGCTAACAGGAACTTCATTAGGTCCTACTGTATTATTAATTACACGGCTACGTAATTCCTCAAATGTCAATGGGTCACGACCTTGGTTAACATAGTCCCTACTGAAGATGATTACGCTATGTAAAGAAGTGAGCGCGCTACTGAATTCATCTAACTCACTGTAGTCACGATTCTTAGAACCTTGAGGGAAGAAGTCGTAACTATATTGGTCTAGCGTATACGCATCTAAGTTCATGTCTATTTTACCTAAAGTAGTATAGATATTTAGTTTAACACGACCACCTAATGAACCAGAGACCACAGGACTGGCAGCTGGATTAGTCAATTGGTTATATACTTTAGGAATAGACATAGAGAGTGTAAAGTCTTCTGTATTCTCTACTAATTTTAATACAGCAGTAGGTTTATATAAATCGTAAATATCAGGACAATGAGTGGTAGCCATCTCTTTCCATTTGGAAACACCATCACCATGGAACACTCGAGCATAGTGGTAGAAATCATCAAATGTTTTAGATAGAGTAATATTCATGTTAGCCGTGATATTGTCTTCTACAGTAATCTCACGTACTTGAATCATCTCTAATACAATAGAAAGACGTTTAGCACCTGCCATTGCTTGAGATACTTCGTGATAAGCAATATTACTAGACAGAGTTTGAATAGGCGATTTTTCAGTAGTATCGTAAGTTACCCTAAAGCCACCATGTTTTAATTGTAAAATATTAACAGGGTAGTCTAACATAAAGTCAACTTCACCTACAGTGATACGCATACCACGTGGAATACGTAATAGGTTACCACTACCATCTGGTAAAGGTTTTAATACTTGTAGAATTTCACCATAGTCAAACGAAACAGCAAACTTAGCTTTAGCAGGTAAACCAAATACACCTACCCAGTCTAAATCACTTAAGTGGTAATATAAGTCTTCATGGGTTTGAGCAGATACTGGATATTGTCTACGATTCAATAACCATGCTTTATTTACTGCACCTGCTGTTTGCATAGCCGACATTTCAAGACATAAAGCAACAGGGTTTTCTGCTGAGATAATACCGAGTTCATTGTCTAATACTTTTTGAATTGTCTTTAATGCGTCTCGTTGTAATCGTGCTGGAGAAGCAGAATAGCTAGATACATTTTCTACAATATCCGAAATTAAATCGGCATGTATAGCTTCAGTCATTTTTTAATTCCTCTAATAATTAATAAGGACCAATATTACTTAACAGAATAACATCTTTCTTAGCTTTAACCATATCCTTAGTTGTCCACCATTCTAGTTCACGTGAAATAGGATTAATTCTAGGATAACAATAGTTATTAAATATTGGCTGGTATTTCTTAGATACTTTAACGTAGAATCTTTCACGTAATCCATTTGCCATATTTGGATTAAATAATATCACAGTATTATTAAATTGCTTAATTAAAATCTCATCCAAATAAATCGCACCAGAACAAGCAAATTCAACATCTACAGACCTATCAACATAAGGTCTAGGATTCTCACTTGGATTAGAATAATCGAAGTAAGGACCAATGTCTACACTTCTTGGAATTGCGTATCCTGTAGCAGCCATTTCTTCTACGAACGTTCGGGTCTCATCCATTATGAGGCGATAGATTCTACAAGTGTAGTCCATTCTGCCGTTACCTAAATATTCAGGCCATGGCATCATGCCATATGTTTGATATAAGACAAAACCAATATATTGAATCCAATAGTAATACAGATATAAAGTAGCACTGCCTTTCATGGCATGTAAACTTAAGTTTAAACTATATTCTGTATTATAGGTACTAGGCCCATCTGCCATGATGTGTACTTCTTTTAGAACACCGGCAGGTGTACTGTGAATACCTAGACCACTAGAAGGCCATCCTGTTAATGATTTTACTAAGTTATCAGAAACAGCAATAAAAGGGTAATTCGGGTCAACCAGATTAGAATTAGGATGTCGTGGTAAATCGCTTTTACCTAGTGAACCACCATATTCTATTTGTTCCATTCTTTTTGCTAAACGAGGTGATAAAATCATTCGTATAGCGTGCATTAGAGAATTCTTATTCTCTGTTAGTAATGGCATCATCTTTCTTTCAATTTTAATATTGGCAGAAGATAAGTTTAAATCTGGTCGAGTAGTAAAGATATAACCTGGTTGATTGGTATTTGGTTTAATCATGGGTGTGTTAGCAAGAATATTAGGACCTTTAAAGGTATCTGCCATTGCACTTGACACACTAAACCCGTGTTTCATTTTTACAAGATGGTCTATAAAATCAACGGTATTGGTAAGAAATTTTTCGGAAAGTCCTGTTAGCCTACCTTCGCGTAGTTCTTGCTCTAAGAACTTTTCGACACTATGTTGAGAATCTGACATTTTATTTTTAACCTTTCTATCTAAAAAGGAATTCGTTATGGATGTTGTAAATATGGGTATGACTGCTGTAAACGTAATCGGTAACCAGCTTAAAGCTAATGCTGCCAAAATGATTGCATCTGATTACAACAGCGCTACTTCAAAATCATTATCACAATACACCACAGAATTACAATTACGACCTACGTTTGCTATTGAGACAGAGTTACTTAATGACTCGAATATGTCTACATTAATTCAGACAGGTTTAGCAAACTATGCCGGTTATTATATTGTTGCTTTGTCCATTGATAATACAGTCAATGGCGTAAGTATCGGTAAAGCATTGGGTAAATACTCACCTACACGCGATGCGGTAGGTGCTGCTGTTAGTGTGATGGGCAATACGATTGCTACCGTATCCACATCTTCATATAAACCGGCCATCGTTAGTGGCAACACTACCTTGTCTACACTGAGTAATAAGATTAGTGTACCGGCTATGATTCCAGATTTACCGAGTAAATATTTAGCTAAATTAGAGGTATCTACAGAGGCTACTTACCACGATCCTGTTAATCCAGAAGATGATTTTGGTGATATCATTCTAAACGAACGTAATCGTGTGAATGATGTCTCTACTTCTGCTAATGAAGATGTAACTGAAGAAATTAATAAGTTAGCTAATCTAGGTGCTGGTCGTATTTTGACAGTAGATGTTTCTCGTGATAAAGCTAAAGCTACAGTAAATATCTTATTGAAACCAGAATTGAAATCTATTCGTTCTAACATGTTGGTTGAGATTGCCGGTATTACTAAGAAACCTAAATCCATGCGTGAGCGTTTAATTGCTTACTTTGACCGTGGTACCATTAATTCTGCTTTTGACTTATTGGTTTGCCGTGACTTAATTGAAGCACATCGTCGTAACCTAGTAGAAGATACAACTGGTTATTACGAGAAAACACATAATCGTAATGTGAATAATAAAACTGCTGCCATGTTAACTGGTGAGTTCTCTGTAGGTACTGTTGCGAATACTTGGATTATTTCCGATGCTACACGCACACGTATTCAAGCGACTATTGGTGCTAAATTGGATAATAAACGTGCTCGTGATAAATTCTTCGAAGAATCAGGTATCATGACTCTGATTGTCTATAACCAAGACTACCAACGTATTTTCATTTACAATCACGGTATCGACGATGTATCTGAAATTTCTATGAACTATCTTGAGAAGAAAACTAAGTCTGATTTATTTGACATGGATGTATTCAAAATGCTCTCTCAAGGTTCTGCACCTATTATTTAAAAAGGATATTTAACATGTTTGGTAATATTTTAAGTAGTTTAATGAATACCTTTAAATCTGATGATATTTCAGATACGCTAATCGATACACGTAATCGTATTCGTGATGGTGCTCTTGAAGTGGTACAAAGCTGTATCCAAGATACTCAAAATGTAGACTTCAGTAAAAACATGGAATATAAATCTACATTAGCAGCGATTCATCGTAACTACCCACGTGGTACGGCTAAGTTAGATTTGTTTCAAGCCTATGGTTTAATCCTGAATAACTGCGATAAACACTTGGATGAGTTGATTGGTTTAGTAACAAAATACTTTACTAAAACTGTAGATAAAGACTCCATGACTTATGCTCGTGGTCAAATTATGGCTTTAGGTAAGACTATTGATTTTGTCGGTGAGTTCATTCCTAAACACTGCCGTTACGTTATTGTTAAACAAAATGAATTAGCAGGTGGTTTAAAAGCTGAAAAAGTCATCTCACGTGGTCAAATCAATTACATTAAAGAAAACACTGTAGAATTCTACAAAGCACTGATTTCTCTAGCCAGTATCAATATTGGTGAAATTGAGAAGATGTTAAAAGAGATTCCTGATGTCGTCATCAGTGAAGATGGTGCTGAAACAAAAATGTTTAAACAACATAAGTTAGACCCGTCTGGTACTTTGAATAACTTCTTATCTGCTTCTACTAATCCATTCTATTATATTGGTATGGCCATTGTGGATTATCAGCATAACAAATATAAACTGGCTAAAGAAGAAGTAGAATCTATTAAGATTGAATTAGAAGCCATGAATAGCCAATTGGCTAATGGTCAAGTAGATGCTTATACTGAACGCCAACGCGACTTGGCTATTGAGCGTATGCAGAAGTTAGAGTATCAAATTTCTAAATACGAAGAAAAAGCACGAAATACCAAGTATTAAGAAAGGAATAACAAATGCATATTCAAGAAAAGAAAGTCATTTATATTCCACGTAAACAGAAACCATTAGATAGAAAAGATATTTATCAAGATGATAATATCCGTTGTTTCCCAGTAGATAATATTCATTCCACTTATGGTTTGGTTTATAACGCTCTTTACGAGATTGAGCAAGATACTAAGAAATACAATGGTTATAACCAACCTAATACTGTTTGTAATGGTAAGGGTCCTGGTATTGTATTTCTAAATGGTATTGGTGATGTTGATATGGTTTATCAAACTTATACTCGACATCCAGACTGGTTCAAAGGTAGTTCTTTAGAAGCACTGAAAAACCGTGAGACTGTTTATAATCTTACTTATAATCTATTAAGTAGTGACTGGTATACTTTATTAAGTAATTATGCTTCTACTGGAAAATTGGGTTATAATGAGTTTATGGCATTTGCTGATGCACTAAAAGAAATCGGTATTGTTCGTCAACCTAAAGACAAACCAAGATATACATTGAAACAACACTCTCGTCGTCAAGACGATTTCTACACTGAACATCAAATTACTCATTTTGAACTGGGTTCTATTATTAAATATGTTCCAGAACTACACGGTAACTTTGATGATGTTGTATTTGGTGAGCCGAATAAAATCAATACTGCTAATCTGATTCGCCATTGTATTAGTTACGGTGGTATTGGTTATTTGGTAGAATTGTTGAAAGTACTGTATGGTACTCGAACTATCGTAGGTTCTGACCCTTATTATTTACTATTAAATAGTAGTAAAGACTATTAAGTAAAGGTAGAGAGTAATGGAAAACGATTACATGTTGCTAGGTACTCGCCTAGTGGTTAAGAAATGAAGTTAAAAGGATAATAAAATGAGTTTATTTGACTTGTCTTCAGAAGAAGATAAAAGCATGGTAACTTCTGGTGTAGAAGGTGACTATGAAGAGCCAGAAGAAGTACATCCAGAAGCAGCCGGTGCCGAAGGTGAACAGATTGAACATTTGTCACGTGTATTGAATACTATTGATTCATTAGAATCTGCTCGTGTAACTTACATGGAAATGAAACAAAATGAAGCAGAATATGGTATTGAAAGTATGCGTACAATCAATCAAGTTCTTTCTGAACGCATTACTATGGCATACCAAATGAATGGTTTAAAAGAAGAATTCCCTGTACATATTTCTACAGAATCTTTCTCTACATTACATGGTTCACGCAATGCCATTACATTGGCATTAGAAGAATTAGATGGTCGTATTGCCGTACTGTCTACAGAAGCCAACCACTTCCTAGCTCGATTCTGGCGTAATACTAAAGAGTTCTTTGGTGATGAATTTAAACGTATTGAACGTGTTAAAGACACTATTAAAACTTTGATTGAAGATATTGAAAACGGTACTTTTGTTACTGATAAAACTATTAAAGTAATGAACCCTAAAGCCATTACAATTGGTGGTAATCTGGCTATTGAAAAAGTAATCTCTAACATTGAAGAAGGTGTTAAACGTTACTTTGGTAATGGTAAAATCATGAATGAGTATTTCTCTAATCTAGAGAAGTCTTGCGATTTCTATAAAACACTAGATTGGACTAATGAAAAAGAAGTAGAAGCAGCTGTTAGTAGAAAGAACTTCTTTACATTAGGTGCTCCTTTTAGAGAAACCAGTGAGAAAAGTGATCGTTTTAATTACTACGAATGGGAAGTTTCTGATTTAAATGGTATGTCCATTCCAATGCCTAAAGGTAATGCTTCTTTAATTCCTAGTACACCTTATTCTACGCACCATGGTAGTCACATGGGTTCTGGCTTTAAAGGTAAAGTAAAAAATACCGAACCTCGTAATTTGCCAGTTATGGATAAAGATAAATTAGTAAAAGCATTAAATAGTTTATTAGATTGTTTGGATTCTTTACCTGATACTGATCGGTTAACTGGTTTATCTCGTAATATGAAAAAAGACATTAAGCGATTAACTGAGAAAAATATTTCTCTAGCTGCTAAACAAAATGTTAAAAAAGAATGGGATAAAGATAACTGGAAAGAACTTGCTGGTTCCTTAGTTGTTCCTATTGGTATATTAGCAACAAAAGGTCCCGTTGCCGTTGGTGTTTACCTCATGAAACAAGCTGCTGACTTTAATGCTGTGATGGCAGCTGCATCTGGCAATAACGATCCTAGATTAGCTATTGGTTTAAATGATGCTATGACTTATAGCCATGATAATAAATATATTCAAGGTCTCGGCCAAGGTTTTACCAATACTGTCTTTAAAGGTTTAGTTCTTAAACAGATGAATGAGTCTTTTGAGAATAAAGTAACCTTGTTCTTTATTGGTCTTTATCGTGAGCTATACGCACTCGTTAAATCTACAGCTAATGGTTTATTGAGTTATGGTTATCGATGCATTGGTAAATCTAATAAAATCTAACTATTAGATATTTAGACACTACACGGATACCCGTGTAGTGTCTATTTATTACTATGTTTCAATGTATTCTAGATTTTTTCAAACCTATACTACTATAGTGGAAAGAGAGAGGAATCTTTCCATTTTAATTCTTTCAACAAACAACCAAAAGGAGTATTACTATGTTTTTGACATTAAACGTATCTAAAGAGATTTTTGATAAATGGGTTTCTGTAGCAAAAGAAACCCGCGAAGCAGATAATTTCTACGACACACCTCATGGTCGTAGAACAATTGACGGTAACATCTTTCCACCAATTGTCACACGCGTAACTAAGTTTTATAACCGCGATGATAATGAGGTAAAATGCGGTTGGACTACATCAGAAGATGTAGCTCAATATGTTACCTGTGGTGGTAACGCATGGGGAATGAAAGAGGAAGGCGATAAATACATTGCCTACTTCTCAGGTCGCCGGAGCCGTATTCGTGACTTCATCGAAATGATGAAGGATTCTAACCCAGCATTTAAGAAGGAAAGTGCTGACATCACAGTTTACGAGTCTGCTGCCCCATCAGATATGCACTGGTGGGAAATCAAGGACGAATACGAAGCACGTAAAGCTGTGGAAAAAGAAGCAGCTAAAAAACGCGCAGCGGATAACCGTCGTAAAAGCGACCGTCGCTTCTCAAAAGAGAATAACCCGTTCTCTGTTTTAAAAGGAATTCAAAATAAATAGGATTATTTAAGTACAGGGTCTAGAGAGGTACTGCCACTATCTCTCTAGCTTACTTAATTCTATTTACCAAACAAACAACGAAAGGAAAGAGATATGAAATTATTCAAACAAATCAAAGTCAATGCCGACACATTCCAAAAATGGGTAGAAGCATCTATCCCAGGATTGGAACATGGCTGGTGGGAGATGTTTGTATCCAACCCAGTAACACCATCTGAAGAAGATGATGTATGGGACATAGCTCTCAAATCGGCAATGTCATCGACAGATGTAGAGGTACGTAACATCATCGGTAATGGTGATGTTATGGGTTGCCGAAAATCCGAAGAACACTTCCACTGTTTCTTCCTGGGTGACGCAGAACGCGTTAACGCCCTTGAAGAAATGATGCGTGAAGTCGAAGAAAACTTCACGCTCGACCAGTGGCGTGAAATCGCGGAAGGAATAGAGGTTAGTGTAGACTAATCTCTATAAATAAGATAGATACAAGTAAAGGCGGCAGTGGCAGTGCTACCTTTACTTATTTAAACTATCTTATTTTTTATTTTAAAAAGGAAACTAACATGAATATTGTTGAAAAAATGTCTCGTACTAATTACGAAGCGTTTGTATCACTTATAACCGACTCAAATAGAGTGGATAGTAATTGGAGTATTAAGGTAGACGATAGTGAAAATAACTATCCAAGAAACAATAAAACTATTCACGATATATTACTAACAACCGATAAAGTGACAATTACCCATAGATTCCAAAACAATGACATTATAGTTGTTTGTAAATCATTTGATAAATACACATTATCTTATCAAGGTAGTGGTAAATATATAAAAGAATACGAGGGATTAATAGATAAGATAGTTGAAGGGAGCACACCTGTCTCATCTAGCATACCAAGTGCGTCATCAACATATAGATATACAAATAGCAGTGAGTAAATCTATTAGAGAGACAGTAAATACTGTCTCTCTAATAAACATTACTTTAATTTATTTTTTAATCTAATTTAGGTAAATGACCTTTTTCAGTAGCCTTCTTCAAGTAAGACATAAACTTCTTACCAGTCAACCAAACATCTTTATCTCGTTTTGCAGCTTTTTCATAAAGCTTTTTAGGTAAGATGTTTTTAAAGCATTTAATCATTTCAGATTTATCCAAATGACTAGCATAATCTTTAATGTCACTGGCTTTACCAAACATACCAGAGAATGCAGTGTGAATCATGATAGTAGCATCTGGATTAACATCGTACTTACTAGCCAATGGTAACAATTGTGTAAAGATAACAATAGCTGCTGAACAAGCTTGACCAGTAATATATAATTCCAGACATCCACCTTTTTTACTATACTCTTGGATATAGTAAATGATTTCATTCATGATGTGTACATAACCACCAGGAGAATTGATAAAAAGCCTAAGTGTCGTATTAACAGGATGTTCTGTAACAATACGTAAGTCATTTAAGAATTCTTTCTGAGTATCATCGTAAATACCACCAGATAGATAAAGAGAGTATGTTTTAGCTACAGTGTGTTTAATAATAGTGCTAGATAATTCTAATCCTGCCATTTTTAGTTTTCCTTATTTAAAGACAATTTCAGTAATACTTTCGTCTATGTTTGTTGTATAATATATTCTTTTACTGCCTAATTCTAAGTTATTATAAATTCTATCTTGGATAATATTTCTAAAACCTAATTTACAATAACAACCATTTTCTTGTAACATGGTAGAAATTTTAAGATCAAACAATTGTGAAATCTTACCATTTCCATCTTCACCAAAGAATGTAAGTACATCATCCTTGTTAAAGTCAGTAATATACTCACCTTGTTCTTCTGAAAAACGACAGAACGTAGTGAGAAACCAACCAAAACTCAACGTATCTATTTTTCTAGATTTAAAAAGTTCAGTTAAATAATCTTGGTATTCAACAATTGCTTCATTTAATTCGTCAGTTTTCTCTTTAATAGATTCTTCCAAATCACGAATCTTAGTTAAAAAACCATTAATTTTATCTTTAGTTTCCATTTTCCTAATCCTTAATCTACAATCTTTATTTGAAGTAAATCTTGTAAAGACCCAATAAACGTTATGTGACTTGTATCTACATTAAATTCTTTATTTGAAATAAACCCTTTAATGTAATAAAGAGCACTTCCATTAGAATTATTAAGCATAGTTTTAATCTTATCACATGCTAACTCGTATAGTTCAAAATTATCCTTGTAATCAGGTAATTCAGAACATTTAATGGCATCTACCATAGACAGTACATCATCATGAAAGTTGTAAAAATAGAAGATACTGTTAGGTACAGATACTCTACTGTCAGCAATTAATCTAGCTACTTTAGTATAATCTACTGATGCCTTAATTGATTTAATACCATTCCACTGAATAGTCTTAAGATTCAATATAGATTCTATCTTTTTATCATTTTCTTTAAGTTCTCTCTTCAATTCCGCGATTGTGGATTCTAAATAGCTATTTTCATCAATTAAATAATCAGGGATGAGTTTTTCATCTGGTTCATTTATTTCCATTTTATTTTCCTTTTATAAAACGTCAATGTTGGTAAAATACTACTTATATATGGTAAATAGCTAAAGTATTATTTTCTGTTAAGTACGTTATACCGAAACGTATTTTGACTCTATGTTAGTAATACTTTAAAAGATTCTGAGTAAAACAAATTCCAAACAAATTTATTTTACTAGTTAAAAAAGGATTTATTATGTCTTTATTTGATCAAATTATTGCAGGCAAAGTTCAGGTGACTAACCTGGATGCCACAGAAGACAATCTGGACAATGTTGATACTGAAGGTACTGAAGTAGAAGCTGGCGAAAGCACCGAAGCTGAAGGTCAAGAACAAGAAGTAGAAACTACCGAAACCACTACTGAAACTGAAACCCAAGAAGAAGTAGAAACTACTACTGATTCTGAAGGTCAAGAACTCGTTGAAGAAGCTGATGAAATCGAAACTGACTTGCTCGAAGTAGAAGGCGATGAAGAAGAACTCCAACAAGTAGAACAAGAAGTAGAAGACGCTGAAGAAGCTGCTATTGCTACTGAGTCTTTCTTGGCTAACTTGTTTGCTGCTAAATATACTGGCGGTTTGTCTGCAGCTCACTGCGAACTGGCCCATGAACACGTTACCTATATTGGTCGTCAAATCAAAATGCCTGCAAAAGACATGCCTGCTTTGGACTATGGTCGTGAATCATTTGCAACTGCTGGTGCGATTGCTATGTCTACTGAAGGCGCAATCCAATCTGTTAAAGACTTCATCATGAAAATCATTAACGGTATCGTTTCTGGCGTTAAATGGATTCTAGGTAAAGGCCGTGAACTGTTTAACAAAATGTTCGACCAATTGGGTAAATTGCGTAAATACGCAGCTAACCTGAAAGAAAAAGTAGAAAACATCAGCACTGATACTCCTAAAGAATCCAAATACAAATCAAGCAAAAACAAATGGTTGATTTGTGGTAATGGTAGTGGTGATTTTAGCTTCGGTACTGTAGTTGATGCTGCTAACGCCATTAAACACAATACTACTGACCTGATTAAAGGTTGGGATGTTAACTATACTGCAGCAGTATCTACTGAAAATACTACTATCGCAGACAACATCTTGAATGAGATGGAGAAAAACGCAGAAAAAGCAGCCGATACTAAAATCGATACTACCTCTATTAATAGCATCGGTCAATCTGCTAAAAACATCGATATCAAAAAATTCGATGCTGCCTTCCCATTCAAATCTAAAGCATGGCTTGATGGTGCATCTGCAGCAGCTACTGGTAATGTTATCATTAACTGTACCGGTGTATACCCAGGTGGCTTTATTTTATTGGCTTCCGCTGAAGATGGTAACTTGAAACGAATCTACAAAGGTAAAGTTAAAGTTGGTGAACTTAAGAAATCTATTAAAGAAGAAGCTGACGTTAGCCGTAAATCTGAACTTCTTCAAGCTTTAGTCACTATTAACAGTGCTTTGGATGACTGTGAGAAAATTCGTGCAATGGCAGAGAAAATGAATCCTACCATTAAGAAAATGGAATCAGTGATGACCAAATTCCGTATGAAATACATCACTTTCACTAAGAAAGCACGTGATGACCGCAGCTACATGCAAAGTATTAAAACAATCCGTACTGCAGTATCTTTGATTAAACAACAAATTTACTTGCTGCGTGCACCAGGCGAAGAAACTGTTAAACTTGCTCTGAAGTCTACTTACGGCGTTCTGTCTGTAATCAACGTTCAAGTAGCAGTGTATAACAAAAAATAAGATAAAACAATTAGTTTAATCTGATAGTATTTAGACACTACACGGATACCCGTGTAGTGTCT